>JAVBMO010000178.1:0-12722 GCA_031552355.1 Bacteroidales bacterium
GATTTTTTGTTGAGACTTGTGGATAGTCTCTACGCTCGCAATGAAATAGACTTTACCAATGGCCGTTTCCGCGTAAAAGGGGATGCTGTGGATATTTTCCCCGCTTCTGCCACAGATTTTTGTTATCGCGTTTATTTTTGGGATGACGAAATTGAAAACATAGAATCCTTCGACCCGGCTTCCGGACGAAAAATAGAAAATCTTGAAAACATAGTCATCTATCCGGCTAACAATTTTTTGACTTCAAAAGAACATATTCACAGCGCTTTGCGTGAAATTCAGACAGATATGTTCAAACAAGTGGCTTATTTTAAAGAAATTGGCAAGCATTTGGAAGCCAAACGTTTGGAAGATCGTGTGAATTACGACATGGAAATGATTCGCGAAATCGGCTACTGCAGCGGAATCGAGAACTATTCCCGTTATTTCGACGGACGTAGCGAAGGCTCTCGTCCATTCTGTTTAATTGATTATTTCCCCGAAGATTTCCTGATTGTGATTGACGAAAGCCATGTAACAGTTCCACAAATTCGTGGAATGTATGCCGCCGACCGTTCCCGTAAAGAGGTTTTGGTCGATTACGGATTTCGGCTGCCTTCGGCAAAAGACAATCGGCCTTTGCGTTACGAAGAATTTTATAGCCTTATAAATCAAGTTGCGTATGTGAGCGCCACGCCTGCCGATTATGAATTGAAAGAAGCTGAAGGCGTTGTCGTAGAACAATTAATCCGCCCGACGGGCTTGCTCGATCCTTTGATTGAAATTCGCCCTGCCATTACACAGGTAGATGACCTTTTGGATGAAATAAGTACAGTTACTCGCAAAGGCGAAAGGGTTTTGGTTACCACGCTTACCAAAAAGATGGCGGAAGAGTTGACCAAATATCTGACAAATTTGGGTGTACGGTCAAAATATGTTCACAGCGATGTGGATACGTTGGAACGCGTTGAAATTATGCGCGATTTGCGCTTAGGCGTTTTTGATGTGTTGGTGGGTGTAAACTTATTGCGCGAAGGTTTGGACTTGCCAGAGGTTTCTTTGGTTGCCATCATGGACGCTGACAAAGAAGGATTTCTTCGTTCCGACAGGGCTTTGATTCAAACTATCGGGCGCGCGGCAAGAAATGTCAATAGCCGCGCCATTTTGTATGCCGACAAAATGACAGGTTCCATGCAGCGTGCCATTGATGAAACCAACCGGCACCGTGAAAAACAAATTGCTTACAATTTGGAACACGGTATTACCCCTCAAGCTATTACCAAAAGTACAGAAGCCATTTTGGGACAAACCTCTGTCGTGGACAGAGCTGCAGAAAACCAATCTGCAAATTATTCAGGGAAAACCAATTATTACATAGAACCCGAAGCTCCAAACCTTGTTGCCGACCCCATAATAAGTTACATGAGCAAAGATCAAATTCAAAAGACTTTGCGCGAAACGCAACGAAAAATGCAAATTGCAGCAAAAGAAATGGATTTTTTAGCTGCTGCAAAATACAGGGACGAAATTTTTGAATTAAAAAAACTTTTAGAAAAGAATTCCTCTTAGTTTACATTATAAAGATATAAAATTAAACATTTTAAGTTCTATAGAACATCATTCAAACAAAAAATCAATAAATTTCTTTTACAGTATTTTTCCTGTTTTTTTTGTTTTTTCAAAAAATGGTATTATTTTTGCGTCGTAATCTGTAACTCAAGTATAAACAGATTAAATTTATTGTAAAACTAAAATCTCCCTTCAAATGAAAAAAGTATTTCTTATCATTGCTGTTACTATTTCTGCATTTGCCCTAAACAGTTGCGATCCTACCAAATCTAAAGAATACATTGCTGCCCAACAAGAAATGGATTCATTAAAAGTTGTTCTTAATTCTCGCGATGAAGAAGTTAATTCTTTATTTAGTGCGCTTACAGAAATAGAAACTAACCTTGCGGAAGTTTCAACAAAATTCCAAAAAGTGGGCTCTATGAAAACCCAAGGGAATGAAAATAATCAAGATGCTCGCACAAAAATCAAACAACAAATCAGCGACATTAATGCCCTCTTAGAGGATAACAAACAAAAGTTGAACAGCTTGAATCAAAAGCTTAAAAATTCAAATTTCCAAGTAGCGGAACTTAAAAAATATGTTACTAAATTAGAAAGTCGTATTGCGGAACAAGATGCACAAATTCAGGCTCTTTTAGCTGATTTAGAAAAGAAAGAAAGCACTATTTTGACGTTGAATAGCAATATCTCAACTTTGAAAAAAGATAATGAGTCAAAAGATGTCGTCATTGCTCAAAAAACCAGCGAAGTAAACACTGCGTACTACGTTTTGGGTACTAAAAAAGATCTTCGCGCTGCAAATTTAATTGACAAAAGAGGTGGATTTATCGGAATTGGCAGACAAACCGTTCTAAATGAAAACGCTTCATTGGAAAGCTTCAACAAAATCGATATTACCCAAACCAATATCATTCAGTTGCCGAATGCCAAAAAAGCAAAAATCGTAACTACTCATCCTGACAATAGCTACGAATTGCCTAAAAACGGCGAAGGGAAATATGATGCGATTAAAATTATAAATCCCCAAGAATTCTGGAGAGTTTCTAAATACTTGGTTATTGTTCTTGACTAAACAATAATTGTTACGAATACCAAAAGGCTGTCTGGATTTTTCAGACGGCCTTTTATCTTTCCAAGCGTTTTTTCCCTGAATTTAATTTCTTATTTTTGCAAATAAATTCAATTCTAATGAAAGAAAATCTTGATAAATTAATCATTATTGGTGACAGGGTTCTGATTAAACCCAACACCGCAAATGAAAAAACCAAAAGTGGGCTCTATTTGCCGGCAGGTTATCAAGAAAAAGAAGACATTCGTTCAGGTTATATTTTAAAATGCGGGCCTGGATACGCATTACCTTCTCTTAATGAAGACTCAGAATCGTGGCAATCAAAAAAAGAAAATGTAAATTACTTGCCTTTGCAAGTACAGCCCGGCGATTTGGCTTTGTTTCTTCAGAAGAATGCAATTGAAATTGAATACCATGGGGAAAAATATTTCTTAGTCCCTCAAAATGCCATTTTATTGGTTGAACGGGATGAGTTTTAACCCTCGAAATACTTATCAAACAAACAATTAAACAGTTAAACAAAAATATATGACTTCACAAGAAATTCGTCAAAAGTTTTTAGATTTTTTTCAAAGCAAACAACACCAGATTGTACCTTCGGCGCCGATGGTTATTAAGAACGACCCTACCTTGATGTTTACCAATGCGGGAATGAATCAGTTTAAGGATATTTTCTTGGGCAATTCGCCTGTGAAATATCCACGCATTGCCGATACGCAAAAATGTTTGCGTGTTTCGGGGAAACACAATGATTTGGAAGTGGTTGGACACGATACCTATCACCACACCATGTTCGAAATGCTGGGCAACTGGTCGTTTGGCGACTATTTCAAAAAAGAAGCCATTGAATGGGCTTGGGAATTGCTTACCGAAACATTGGGTATCAGTAAAGACTGCTTATATGTTACTGTTTTTGGCGGTGACGAAAAAGAGGGTTTGGAAAAAGATATGGAAGCTTACAATTTTTGGAAAAATTTTGTTGAAGAAGACCGGATTTTGTTTGGTTCCAAGAAAGATAATTTTTGGGAAATGGGCGATATGGGGCCTTGCGGGCCTTGTTCCGAAATTCATGCCGATATTCGTTCCGGCGAAGAAAGAGCAAAAATAAAAGGGCAAGATTTGGTAAACAACGACCATCCACAAGTGATTGAAATTTGGAATTTGGTTTTTATTCAATATAATCGTTTGGCAAACGGAAGTTTGGAACTGCTTCCTGCCAAACACGTAGATACCGGTATGGGTTTTGAACGCCTTTGCATGGTGTTGCAGGGCAAGCAATCGAACTACGACACCGATGTTTTTCAACCCTTGCTACAGGCTTTGGCAAAAAAAGCAGGCAAAACCTATGGCGCCGATGAAAAAGCAGATATTGCCATGCGTGTTTGCGCCGACCATTTACGTGCCATTGCCTTTGCCATTGCCGACGGACAATTGCCGTCCAACGCCAAAGCAGGTTATGTAATTCGCCGGATTTTGCGCCGCGCGGTGCGCTATGGCTATACTTTCTTGGATTTCAAAGAGCCATTTCTGTATCAGATTTTTCCTGTTTTGGCCGAACAAATGGGCAATCATTTCCCTGAATTAAAATCACAGGAAACTTTGGTTTCGCGTGTAATTTTGGAAGAAGAACAAGCCTTTTTGCGTACGCTTTCCAACGGTATTTTGAAATTTGAAAATTATATCAAAACGAATGCTTCATCAAAAATTATTGATGGAAATTTTGCCTTTGAATTGTTTGATACTTTTGGCTTTCCGATAGATTTAACACAACTGATGGCGCAGGAAAAGGGGTTGGAGGTGGACATGGAAGGTTTTGCCAAAGGTTTGGAAGAACAAAAAAACCGTTCGCGTCAGGCTGCAGCTGTTGATACCGACGATTGGGTGGAAATTCGCAAAGGCGACGAAACACAATTTGTGGGCTATGATACCCTTTCGTGCGAAATTGAAATTTTGCGTTACCGCAAGGTAAAAACCAAAGACAAAGAATTTTACCAATTGGTTTTCGACCGCACACCTTTTTATGCCGAAAGCGGCGGACAAGTGGGCGATAGCGGAACGATTGAAAATAATGGAAAGAAAATCAATATCTTCAATACAAAAAAAGAAAATAATCTCAGCGTTCATTTGGTAAACGAATTGCCCGAAGATATTTCAGCGACTTTTACGGCAACCGTAAATATCGAAAAGCGCAATCAAACAGAAGCCAATCATACTGCTACACATTTGCTGCACAAAGCTTTGCGCGAAGTATTGGGAACACATGTAGAACAGAAAGGTTCGCTGGTGGAAGACAGCCGTTTGCGTTTCGACTTTTCGCATTTTTCTAAGCTCACCGACGAAGAACTACGTGCTGTGGAACGCAAAGTAAATGAGGCAATTCGTGCCAACACTTCGTTGGAAGATTTTCGACAAATTCCATTAGAAGAAGCCAACAAAATGGGCGCCATGGCATTGTTTGGCGAAAAATATGATGAAACCGTTCGTGTGGTAAAATATGGTGATTCTATTGAGTTTTGTGGTGGAACACATGTTCACGCAACGGGAAATATTGGCATGTTTAAGATTTTGAGCGAAGGCGCCATTGCCGCCGGAATTCGTCGGATTGAAGCCATTACTGGAAAAGCTGTTGAAGAACATCTGTATTATTTTCAAGATATTTTCAAAAATGTAACCGGATTGCTTAATAATCAACAGGATTTTATGGGTGCCATCCGCAAAATGATTGATGAAAATAGCGGATTGAAAAGCCGTGTTGGCGAATTTCAACAAGAACAAGCTAAAACTTTGCGTAAACATTTTGTGGAAACTGCCGAAAACATAGACGGACTACATGTTATTTCCAATATCATGAGTTTTGATCCTGAAGTTTTGAAAAATGCCATTATGCTTTTACGCAACGACTTGGATAACTTTGTTGTTATTTTGGGAACCGATTTTGGCGGCAAACCGACCTTATTGGTTGCGTTGAGCGACAATTTGGTAAAAGAAGGCAAAAACGCTTCAAACATCATTCGCGAAGCTGCCAAAGAAATTCAAGGTGGCGGTGGCGGACAACCTAACTTTGCCACAGCCGGCGGCAAAAATTTAGAAGGTTTGGAAAAAGCCGTGGTAAAGGCGAGAGAATTGGTGGTGGGGTAGCATTTCCTATAAAACATCTTGTCATATTATTTGTTAAGTATGTAAACCATTGTTGCGTTTGTAACAATGGTTTACTTTTATTAAAACAATATATTACAATCTTATGAAAACAAAAGCTATTGAACAAATTTTTGCACCTCCGCCTACACGTTGGGTTGGCAATGGGTTTAAAGTACATAATTTTTTCCCGGGTTTAATGGAACAGCAACGAATGAGTCCATTCTTCCTGTTGGATTACAATGCAAAAATGGTATTTCCACCAAGTCAAAATCCGCAGGGCGTGGGAGTGCATCCACATCGCGGTATTGAAACCGTTACCGTTTCTTATCATGGAAAAATTGCGCATCACGATAGCGCCGGACATGGTGGTGTTATTGGCGAAGGCGATGTTCAATGGATGACTGCCGGCGGCGGAATTTTACATAAAGAGTATCACGAAGAAAATTTCAATGCTCAAGGTGGAGATTTTCAAATGGTACAACTTTGGGTCAATCTTCCCCAGAAACACAAAATGACCAAACCCAAATACCAATCACTTGTCCATAAAGACATTCCTAAAGTCCAACTACCGGATGACATGGGGCATATTGAGGTTATTGCCGGAAATTATAACCAAACCAAAGGAATTGCCGACACTTTTTCACCAATGGAGTTGTATAATATCATTCTGAAAAAATCTGCAAATACAAGTATTCATTTTCCTGAAAATTATAATACTGGCCTATTGGTTATCAAAGGATCATTAAAAATAAACCATATCAAAACGGTTCCTACCGATCATTTCATCCTTTTCAAAAATGAAGGCGAAGAAATTCATTTACAAGCAGAAGACGACACAATTATTCTTGCTTTAAGTGGCAAGCCTTTGCACGAACCGATTGCTGCCGGGGGGCCGTTTGTTATGAATACCCGTGAAGAACTTCTGCAGGCTTTTCAAGATTTTGAAGAAGGAAAATTCGGCCACTTGGACGATTGGAGTAGAGGGTTGTAGTGTTTATTCTCTTTAAAAATATTAGGCTTTTGAAAAATATCATTTAATTTACCTCCAGGATTTTTCATAAATTCGCATTTTTAAAACTCTGTACAAATGACAAATTTTGAAACAATAATCCGTTGCAACTGGTGTGGATCAGATCCTCTTTACATGAAATATCACGATGAAGAATGGGGAAAAATAGTACATGACGACCAAAAAATGTTTGAATTTTTGGTTTTGGAAAGTTCTCAAGCCGGCCTTAGCTGGATAACTATTTTGCGGAAAAGGGAAAATTATCGCAAAGCTTTTGCAGGATTCAATGCCGAAACAATATCAAAATTTACGGAAAAAGATGTTGATAATTTTATGCAAAATGAAGGCATAATCCGCAACAGGAACAAAATTCAATCGACAATTACCAATGCCCGGCATTTTTTGGAAATTCAAAAAGAATTTGGAAGTTTTTGTAATTATTTAAAGACTTTCTTCCATGAAATTCCGATTATAAACCATTGGAAAACCCTAAAAGAGATTCCTGCCTCCTCCCCTATTTCCGACGCCATCAGCAAAGACATGAAAAAACGTGGATTCAAATTTTTCGGCACCACAATTTGCTATGCTCACTTACAAGCAGTTGGTTATATCAACGATCATCTGGAGGATTGCCATTTCAAAGAAAATCCTGTTCATTGAATTTTTATCCCTAATTTTGTGTTCTCAAAATATTGGATTTTATGAATAGACTTCGAATTATTTTTATGGGAACACCTGAATTTGCTATGGCTTCTTTGGATGCAATTCTTGAAGCCGGGCACCATGTTGTGGGAGTTGTTACCGCACCTGACAAACCGGCAGGCAGAGGAAAAAAAATATCAGAATCAGATGTAAAGCAGTATGCAAAGGCCAAAGGCCTGAACATTCTGCAGCCGACAAACCTGAAATCACCTGAATTTTTAAAAGAATTAGAACACCTACAAGCAGATTTGCAGATTGTGGTGGCATTTAGAATGTTGCCCAAAGAAGTTTGGAATATGCCGGCTTTAGGAACTTTCAATCTTCATGCTTCGTTGTTGCCGCAATACCGTGGTGCAGCACCTATCAATTGGGCTGTAATTAATGGCGAAACAGAAACCGGTGTTACCACTTTTCTTTTAAATGAAAAGATAGACGAAGGCAATATTTTGTTTTCAGAAAAAACAGCGATAAACCCCACAGAAACTGCCGGCGAACTACATGACCGTTTAATGAACATTGGCAAAAGCCTTGTGGTAAAAACTATTGATGCTTTGGTTTCGGGAACTGTAGAGCCTAAACCCCAACAAATGGATGGCGTCTCAAAAAATGCGCCCAAAATCTTCCGCGAAACCTGCCAAATTGACTGGACTAAACCGGGGCAGGAAATTATAAATTTCATCCGTGGACTATCGCCCTATCCGGCGGCACACACCGAACTTTTATCCGAAAACGGTGAAAATATCCATTTGAAAATCTATCGTGCAGAATTTGAAAAAGGCCATTTTTCTGAAAAAACAAAACAAATTTTTACTGATAATAAGAGTTTTTTCAAGGTTTTTGTACCCGATGGATGCGTAAAAATCACCGAATTACAGCAGAGTGGGAAAAAAAATATGAAAATCAACGAGTTCCTCATGGGATTTCCGCTATCTAAGTATAGACAATGCTTATAGGCAATTTCAGATTAAAAAAAGTAGACTGTAAATAAAAAATAAATAAAAAATTTTTTAGGTTTTTTGCTCTGTAACCATTTATTTATCTATATTTGCAACAGAGAATTAAAAAAAAATTATCAATCAAAAAAAAATCAGTCATGAACAAAGCAGAATTAATTGATGCAATTGCAGCTGAATCAGGTTTAACAAAAGTAGATTCAAGAAAAGCATTAGACGCTTTTATCGCCGCTACTACAGATGCAGTAAAAAAAGGTGATAAAGTTACTTTAGTTGGTTTCGGAACTTTCTCAGTAGTTAGCAAACAAGCTAGAAAAGGCCGCAACCCAAGAACCGGAGCTGAAATCAAAATTCCAGCTAAAAAAGTGGTTAAATTCAAAGCTGGTAGCGAATTGCAAGCTTAATTCCTTTTTTAAGAAATTAATAAAAAAGGCTGCTCTTGGGCAGCCTTTTTTATTTTAGTAAGAATTTGGTCTATTTATTGGGCAATTCCTGCAAGAAATAACTTTCACGAACGCTCGACTTATAAGTAGATGTTTCTATGTCTTTTTTGTCAGAATCGAAAAAATAATAACTGCTGTTCCCCTGCATACGCGAATCCACATAATCGTTTACAAATTTTTCGATAAAAAGCGTTGCGCTTAATTTCCCCAATCCAAAAGCTGTGAAATAGACATCGTTAAGATTTATTTTTTTAACCGTATATTTCAACTGCGCGTTATTACCTTTGGAGTCAGGGCGTATTTGAGCCGATAATTTATCCACAACTTCAAAGTTCTTATAAAGCAATTTCCCTTTGCTTGTATCTTTTTCGTTGAATAAAAACCATCCGTTCAAACTAAAAGCATTCAACGGAACTTGTTCCTCGAAATATTCGCGCATATATTCGTCTTCGTAATTCACTGTTTTGGATACGGTGTATTCCTGCGCTTCCAATTGAACCACATTGATAGTGAAAATACGTCCCGAATCCGGTACAGGCAAATCTTCCGGTGTAGGCACTACATACAATGGCATTCCTAGAAGGCTTAGATTGTACAAAAAATGTTCGTTGAATTGATTCAACATGACAGAATCGTTCAATGTTGGCAAAAATAAAGCGGTTTTTTCTTCCAAATATTTTTTTGAATCGTCGGGAAGGTCGGAAAATCCGGGTGTTTCGGCTGCTTTGCTGTTGGTATGCAAAATCTGGTGCGGCAAACAGACATATAATTTCTGATCCGGCGCATTTTTAGGCGATCCAAAAGAAGCTACATAGTTTGATGCCAAATCGTAGCCACTGGTACAACTTGCCATCAAAAATGGCAAGAAAATCCAAATTAATTTATGCCAATTCCTTTTCATAACAAACGTATTAATAAACAAATTTACGAAAAACGGATATATATTTCAATGTTTTTAAAACAATTCACCTTGAATAACATCTGCCCCGGGGTCGAAAACCGAAGACGGAAAGTCGGGAAGCGTTTTTTCGCTTTCCTCAATTTCTTCTTCCACTTCCGGCTCATCTATCCAAAATAATTCTTTAACCACGTGGTTGCTCAGGCGTTTTCCTTTGGCTTTTTCGCCTTTCACGCCAATAAACTCCGTGATTTCGAACACTTCGTTATCCATTTTGCGGCTATTCAGTTTTTCATCGAAAGCCACTTCCAAACGAGGCATTTTAGCTTTGGAAATCAAAGACAAATGCGTTTCGGGATGTTCATCTAAAAAGTTATGTTTCTTGTCATCAACTTCCTCGATTGAGAAACGTTTTGCATAATATTTTTGCGTTTCGCCTTCAAAATAAATGGCCGAAATGACGGTTTCAGGTTTAAATTTTTCAATAAAAACCAAATCATTTTCAAAATGGTTCGAAAGGTCGAAATTATATAGTTTGTAAAAGCCTGATTTTGTGATGGTCAGAATTTTATCACTGCCTTTGAAATCGCCTAACAATTTACCACGGCCTTCCGTGTTTAGGCGGCTTACAGTTTCGTCGTACCATATTTTTCGTGCGCCCAAAGTGGAAACTCCTTCTCCTTTCAAAGTGATTTTCCTGACGGCATTGCGCGAAAGGATATTTCCCATGGAATTGCGCCCTTTGATACTTAATTCTGCAAAATCGAAATCGAAAGACAGTTTTTTCAATTTGGGTTTGGGTTTCAGAAAAACCGTAATGGTTTCGGCTTCGCCATTGGGGTTGGCCGTAAAATACAAAACCTTACTGCCTTTGGTACCTTTGGTCAGGTCGTAAACCTTGTCGCGGGTAATTCCCGAAATGGCAAAACGCTTGATCATCACATTTCCAAAAGCGCCATCCTGATAAACCATATTGTAAGTCGTTCTTTCGTCGTTGCGTTTGAAAACATCAATATGGATAATGTTTTCGCCCACAAATGTCTTTTCCTGAATTTTGGCTACAATAAATGTGCCATCGGCACGGAACGCAATAATATCGTCAATATCGGAACAATCGCAAACATATTCGTCTTTTTTGAGGCCAAAACCTGCAAAACCCTCTTTTCGGTTTACATACAATTTTTCGTTGGCCACGGCCACAGAAGTGGCTTCAATATTTTCAAAACTGCGGATTTCCGTTTTCCGCTCGCGGCCTTCACCGAATTTATTCTTTATCCGCTCAAAATAAGCAATGGCGTACTCTACCAAATGGTCAAGGTCGAATTTCACTTGCTTGATATCGTCTTCAATGGCTGCCAAATTTTCGTTTACCTTGTCGGAATTGTATTTTGAAATCCGGTCGATAGGAATTTTCCGTAAACGTAGAATGTCTTCCAGTGTTACTTCGCGCAAAAGGTTTTTGGTAAAAGGTTTTAAACCTTTGTCAATGGTCGTGTTGATACTTTCGTCGGTGGTACATTTTTTAATGAGTTCGTAAATTTCATTTTCAATAAAAATGCGTTCCAACGAAATCCAATGCCACTTTTCCTGCAATTCCTGCAATTCAATTTCCAATTCCAATTGCAAAAGGTCGAGGGTATTTTGGGTCGAAATTCTCAACATTTCGCTTACACCCAAAAACAAAGGCCTTTGTTTGCTGATGATACACGCATTGGGCGAAATGGAAACTTCGCAATCAGTGAATGCGTAAAGAGCGTCAATGGTTTGGTCGGGCGAAATTCCGGGTGACAAATGTACCAAAATTTCTACTTTTGCCGCCGTATTGTCGTCTATTTTCCGGATTTTTATTTTCCCTTTGTCGTTGGCCGTAAGAATGGAATCTATCAGGCTTGTAGTCGTGCATCCGAAAGGAATTTCTGTAATAACCAGCGTTTTTTTATCCAATTGTTGAATGCGAGCACGAACACGCACTTTGCCACCACGAAGCCCGTCATTGTATTTTGAAAAGTCGGCTAAACCGCCGGTCAAAAAATCGGGATACAATTCAAATTCTTCCTCTTTCAGAATTTTGATAGAGGCATCAATCAATTCAAGAAAATTATGAGGTAGAATTTTGGAAGCCAAACCCACAGCAATCCCTTCGGCGCCCTGCGCCAAAAGCAAAGGGAATTTCATTGGCAGTGCAACGGGCTCTTTGTTACGTCCGTCGTACGACAATTTCCATTCCGTAGTTTTGGGGTTAAAAACCACATCCAATGCAAATTTCGACAAACGCGCTTCAATGTAACGAGGTGCAGCCGCACCGTCGCCAGTGTAAATATTTCCCCAGTTTCCTTGGCAATCTACCAACAAATCCTTTTGCCCAATCTGGACCAAGGCATCGCCGATAGACGCATCGCCGTGCGGATGGTATTTCATGGTATTTCCTATGATATTCGCCACTTTGTTGTAGCGCCCATCATCAATTTCCTTCATGGAATGCAAAATGCGCCGTTGAACAGGTTTCAAACCATCGGCAATTTCGGGAACGGCTCTTTCTAAAATTACATAAGAAGCATAGTCCAAAAACCAATTCTCGTACATGCCGCGCAACGAAATGGTAGTGCCGGAATGTTCTTGGGGAAGTTCGCTTTCGTTAATTTCCTCGTTATTAATATTTTCTTTTTCTTCTTCTATCTCGTCCATCTTTTATTAATTGAAAATTGAAAGTTGAGAATTGAAAATAAAAACATCTTCAATTTCTTTCTTTCTGCCAAACTATGAGGGTTTTATAACAGTTTAAAATGTGACTTTACTTCTATACATTCGAACAGAGTATACCTAAATTAGGAATTGAAAGTCGGTTGCACGGATTTAATAAACAAAAGACATTTCCAAATCTTCAAATTTTCGATTGTTCAATCCTTCATTTTTAATTATTAATTGTTCATTATTAATTGAAGTTGACTTTTATCGTACT
>JAVBMO010000079.1:0-22043 GCA_031552355.1 Bacteroidales bacterium
GCAAAAACCACACGCCTTGCAGAAGGTTTTCCTGTGTAGATACATTTTCCGGCTTCTTCCGGAGCATCAAAAGGAATGGTGCGGATGGTGGCTTTGGTCTCTTCCTTGATCTTTTGTTCCGTTTCAGGTGTTCCGTCCCAATGCGCAAGAATAAAACCACCTTTGGTTTCCAAAACATCTTTAAATTCATCCCAAGAATCGGCTTTGTGCGTATTTTCTTCACGCAAAGTCAACGCTTTTTGGTAAAGGTTGGCTTGTATATTTTCCAATAAATGGGCAATTTTATTGGCTAAATCTGCTTGTTGAAAAACTTCTTTTTCCAAAGTGTCGCGACGAGCCACTTCCACAGTTCCTTCCTCTATATCGCGAGGGCCAATGGCAATACGTACAGGCACACCCTTGAATTCATATTCGTTGAATTTCCATCCTGGTTTTTGAGTATTTCGGTCATCATATTTTACAGAAATACCTTTGACTTCCAACGCTTTTTTAATTTCCAACGCCTTTTCGCTAATCATCGGCAATTGTTCATCGTTTTTATAGATAGGGATAATCACCACTTGGATTGGCGCCAATTTGGGTGGCAACACCAAACCATTGTCATCGGAATGCGTCATAATTAAAGCGCCCATCAAGCGAGTGGAAACTCCCCATGAGGTAGCCCAAACATATTCCAATTTATTTTCTTTGGTCAAAAATTTCACATCAAATGCTTTGGCAAAATTTTGCCCTAAAAAGTGAGACGTTCCTGCTTGCAAAGCTTTTCCATCCTGCATCATAGCCTCAATGCAAAAGGTTTCTATGGCTCCGGCAAAACGTTCATTGGCAGATTTTACACCTTTCAATACCGGCATGGCAAGCCATTTTTCGGCAAATTCGGCATAGACCTCCAACATTTGTTTGGCTTCGGCAACAGCTTCTTCTTCGGTTGCATGGGCTGTATGGCCTTCCTGCCAAAGGAACTCAGCCGTACGCAAAAACATTCTCGTACGCATTTCCCAACGAACCACATTAGCCCATTGATTGCATAAAATCGGCAAATCGCGGTACGATTGTATCCAGTTTTTATAAGTATCCCAAATAATGGTTTCCGAAGTTGGGCGCACAATCAGCTCTTCTTCCAAACGGGAATCGGGATCGGGTTCCAAACCGCCTTTCCCATTTGCCCTTGCCCTTAGGCGCGAATGTGTAACCACAGCACATTCCTTAGCAAAACCTTCCACATGTTCGGCTTCTTTTTCGAAATAAGATTTGGGAATAAACAAAGGAAAATAAGCATTCACATGCCCTGTATCTTTAAACATTTTGTCTAAAACTGCCTGTATTTTTTCCCAAATGGCATAGCCATAAGGTTTTATTACCATACAACCTCTTACAGCAGAATTTTCTGCTAAATCGGCTTTAACCACTAATTCGTTATACCATTCCGAATAATTTTCTGCGCGTGTTGTGAAATTTTTTGCCATTGAATACGTTTTACAAGATAAAAAAGATGTAAATTTGTTTTTTTTGTGTCTATATTATAAACGGTATTATTTTTGTTGCAAAAGTAATAAAATTTGACGAAATCCTGTCTAATATAAAAACATATAAAGGAGGAAACCTATGAAAACAACAGATGAAAGAACGAATAAAGGATGGCGCACCCTTTTGTTTTTTTCTCTTTTGATTGTATCGGGAAGTTTATTTGCCCAAAACTACAATTACGACGACGCACTTTATTCGCCGAAAGCGAAAAAATCTAATAAGGAACAAAAAGCGGAAGAGCCTTCCCTATATATGGATACAAGCATTCACACTCAATCCATTGAGGTAAAGACTTCTATTCCGAACAAATATACGGAACCTTCTTCCGAAACCACCACACAAACTGATGGTTCAACAAGCTATGTTACAAATAATTACTATGGCGATTACACTAACTATAGCGAAGATGATTATTACGATTACGCTTATGCGGCAAGAATCAAGCGTTTTCACAGTACAACACCCTGTGTAAATTATTATGACGATTATTACACCAATTTATACTGGTACACTTATAACCCTAATTATTGGGGCGTAAGTATTTATTTAGGCTACAATTGGTGGTACCCAACTTACTACCCGTCATATTATTGGAGTGTCGGTTGGGGCTGGGGTTACCCTTCTTACTGGGGATATCCTTACTATTGGGGCGGAAGCCCTTATTGGGCAGGTTATAACTATGGTTACTGGAATGGCTATTGGAACGGTTATTATTCAGGAAATTGTTATGGATATTATTACAATAGTTGTGACAGAAATTCATACTATTACCGCTATGCGCCTTCAAGAAGTTCTGTAAGCGCTTCGCGAAGCAGAGGCGGGTATCAATATACATCCTCATCTTCTTACCAAAGGAACATGAGCGGTTCGTCGCGTTCAAGCAGCACGTTCGGCGAACGTTATGAAGCTTCTGTAGGAAGGAGTGCTTCTCGTTCGGCTGAAGGCGGTGTACGTTCTGTCCGCAGTGCATCGTCACCTCAAAGAAATGCTGCTGTGGAATCTCGTGGTACCACAAGGCAAGCCGGAATGGAAGGCCGTGGCAGTACTCAATCAAGAGTTTACAGTCGCCCAAGCAATGATGCAAGTACTTCACAAGGAAGAAGTGGCTATCAGCCTTCTTCAGGACGTGGTGAATATACACCTTCCGAAAGATCTTCGGGCAGCCGCAGCAGCGCAACTCAAGGAAATTCAGGAAGAAGCCAATCAACTCCGGCAAACAGAAGCTACGACAATAATTCAAGAAACTATACGCCGAGCCAAAGAAGTACTACAAGTCCTTCTTATGACAATCCTTCAAGAGGAAACTCGAGAAGCACTTCAACGCCTTCTTACAACAGTTCGCCAAGAGACAGTGAATCAAGAGGTTCTTCCGTTGGAAGCCCATCGAGAAGCAGCTCACCTTCTTCGGGTGGTGGTAGTGGCGGTGGTTCACGCTCTTCCAGCAGTGGCAGTGGCGGCGGCGGCGGACGTGGTAGATAACACGAATTTGTTTTTTGACAAGATTAAAAATTTTGCTTCTGATGCAAAAGACAGATAAATTTTGTCTTAAATAAATATAGAAATCTAAAAGTTTAAACAGTTTTTCAGATTAAAACGAACTATAACAATGAAACGAATAGCAATTGCATTATTAGGCGTATTTTCTTTTACCGGCTTTCATTTACAAGCACAGAACGAAGACGATGCTGTGAGAATGAGCCAGTATGGTATTTTCGGGACGGCTTCTTATGTTGGGCGCGCCGGCGCTATTGGCGCTTTGGGTGGCGACTTTACAGCCGCAAGTTACAACCCTGCCGGTTTAGGGATTTACACAAAATCTGAATTTTTGTTCAATTCAGCCGTTACCGATGGATATTCGCGTTCCACTTACCAAGGACAAAGTTCCAGCGACTTCAGGGTGGGCTTCTCCCCTTTCCCCATGGGTTTTGTTTTCAATGTTCCTGCAAGAAGTGAATCGAGCTATATGCATTCTTTTCAATTTTCTTTTGGAGCGAATACTTTGAAATCCAATAGTAATAGAACTGATGTTCTTGGAATTAACAACCAAAGATCTATGATGGACGTTTGGGTTGATGATGCTACTATCAATTACTCAAACCCTTATACATTTGATTTAGCCTTTGCCACTAATACTATGTTTGAAGACTCTTTGGGTGTTTGGTCACCTTTCCAAGTAATTGAAGATCCTAATGGAGAAATACTCCAATTTAAAAATCAAAAAGAAATGGGTGGCATCACGGAAATGGTATTTTCAGCTTCCACCAATTTAAACGATTTTATTTATTTGGGTGCTACCATTGGCGTACCTTTCTATGATTATCAAATGTATTCCACTTATACAGAAGAAAAGTCAACGGGAGACTTCTACACTTATAACCAAAATTTAAATACAAATGGTGTGGGTATTAATTTGAAATTAGGCGCCATTGTCCGTCCTTTGGATTGGTTGCGTGTAGGCGCTGCTTTTCACACACCAACTTATTATGGTTTGTCTGACAGATATGAAACCAATTTGTCTCATCGTAACTTCTATTCTTCATCGCCTTACAGCGAAACAGATTACGGTATGACAACCCCATATAAAGTTTTAGGAAATTTGGGAGTTATTTTAGGTAATCAATCGACACCTGTAGCCGGTAGCATTGGTTTTGATTATGAATTTTCAGACTACTCTACCATGCATTATTATATGAATGACTCTAAATATAAAAGTTATATAAACAATTTAATGAGTAGTGATTTGCAAGGCAGCCACACATTCAAATTGGGTGGAACTTTGAATATCCAACAATTTGCAGTAAGAGCTGGCTATGCATTTGCCACCAGCCCTTATAAAGACGAATTTTATAATATTGGTGGACAAACTACCATTACCGCTGGTTTGGGCTATAGGGCTCGCTTTTGGTATATAGACTTTGCTTACGCCAACACTTACCAAAGCAAAAGTGAATACTTATATGCCGACAATTCATCAAAATATACAGTGAACAAATACACCAATCTTTTTGTTGCTACATTGGGTTTCAGGTGGTAACAGACAAAAGATTATGAGTAAACAAATAATAAATTGAGAAAAAAAGCCTTGTAGGTTTCAAGAACCTGCAAGGCTTTTCCTTTTCACAAACAAAAAAACTACTATAAAAATTTTTAGTATGAAAGATAATGAACAAAATGATAATGTTTTTGAAAAAAGTATTTTAAAGGCTTTTGCCGTCAATCCTTTCGAAAGTTATAATTACAAGCAAATTTCCGCCAAAGTCGGCGCATTCGACAAGGTGGCAAAAGATTTGGTGAAGGCCACCATTCAACGGATGTTCGAACAAAAAATACTTATCGAAACTCAACGTGGAAAATTTCAACTCAACTCAAAATATATTGACGACGATTTGCTTCCACAAAATTATATCGTTGGAACTGTGGATATGAAGCAAACCGGAAAAGCTTATATCCTTCCCGAAGATTTTGAAATGGAAGATATTTTCATTGCACCAAACAATGTTAAAAATTCTTTGCCGGGCGACAAAGTCAAAGTACGCCTTTTCCCAAAACGGAAAGGACAAAAACCTGAAGGACAAATTGTAGAAGTGCTGCAAAGAGCTCGTTTACGTTTTGTGGGACGTATTCAGATAAATGAAAAAATGGCTTTCTTTATTCCCGACCATCGTAGTATTCCTGTGGATTTTATGATTCCTTTGGACGAATTGAACGGCGCCCAAAACAACCAAAAAGTATTGGTGGAAATCACCGAATGGCATGAACGGGCCAAAAGTCCCTTTGCCAAAGTGGTAGAAGTTTTAGGTATGCCGGGCGAAAACAATGTGGAAATGCTGTCCATTTTGGCAGAAAATGATTTTCCATTGTCGTTCCCGAAAGAAGTGGAAAAAGAAGCGTTGAAAATTCCGTTGGCAATAACTTCCGACGAAATAGCCAAACGAAAAGATTTCAGAAAGGTAACCACCTTTACTATCGATCCCGAAGATGCCAAAGACTTCGACGATGCCATTTCATTTCGCAAATTAGAAAATGGAAATGTAGAAATCGGTGTGCATATTGCCGATGTTTCTTACTATGTGCCTCAAGATGGCGCCATTGATAAAGAAGCTTACAATCGCGGAACTTCCGTTTATTTGGTCGACAGAACAGTTCCCATGTTGCCCGAACGTTTGTCGAATGAAGTATGTTCTTTGCGCCCAAATGAAGAAAAATTGTGTTTTTCTGCCGTTTTTGAAATGAACGAAAAAGCGGAAGTCGTACAAGAGTGGTTCGGCAAAACGGCCATTTGTTCCGACAGGCGTTTTACTTACGAAGAAGCGCAAAATGTAATAGAAACCGGCAAAGGCGACTATTCAAAAGAAATTTTGGCAGTCCACAAATTGGCAAATATTCTTCGCAAAGAGCGTTTTAATGACGGCGCCATTAATTTTGAATCGCGTGAGGTAAAATTCCGTTTAGACGAAAATGCCAAACCCATTGGCGTATATATAAAAGAGCAAAAAGAGGCCAATTTTCTGATTGAAGAATTTATGCTTTTGGCAAACAAAAAAGTAGCCGAACATATTGGAAAAAAAGAAGGAAGCAAAGCTATAAAAACGTTTGTCTATCGTGTGCACGATGAACCTAATCCCGAAAAACTGAATACTTTTATACAGTTTGTCAATAAATTGGGATACAAAATGAAATTGGGTTCGAGAAAAAAATTAGCCGATTCGTTCAACAATCTTTTTGTGAATATTGAAGGCAAAGGCGAAGAAAACATGATTGAAACCATTGCCATTAGAACCATGGCTAAAGCTTTTTATTCGACCGAAAACATTGGGCACTACGGATTGGGATTCCCTTTCTATTCTCATTTCACCTCTCCCATCCGCCGCTATCCCGATTTGATGGTACACCGTTTGTTGGAACGCTATCTACATAAAGGTTCTTCGGCAAATGTCCAATTTTATGAAGAATGTTGCAAACATGCGTCATTGATGGAAAAAAAGGCAGCAGACGCCGAACGGACTTCCGTCAAGTATAAGCAAGCTGAATATTTGTCGGAAAGAATCGGACAAGTGTTTTTGGCCAAAATTTCCGGTGTCAGCAAATGGGGAATTTATGCCGAAATTGAAGAAAACCGTTGCGAAGGCATGATTTCACTGTCAAGTTTTGTGGATGACTATTACTACTTAGACGAAGACAATTATCAGGTTATCGGGCGCCGTTTCGGGAAAAAATACAAATTGGGCGACCCTATTCAAATCCGTGTACTTAGAGTCGATTTGGCAAAAAAACAAATGGATTTTGAATATGTTGATGAAAATGCACCTTCGCGTCCAAGTATAAAAGAGAAACCGGCAAAAAATAATGGAAATAAAAATCGTCCTTCTTCAAAAGATAAGAAAGCAGACAAATCAAAAAAAGGAAAAACATTCAACGGAAATAAGAAAAAGCGATAAATATTGATTTTTTCGAGTACAAAAGAATTTTCCTGTATTTTTAATGAAATTTTCGAGTATAGAAGAATTTTCTTGTATTTTGATAAAATTTTCGAGTACGGAAGAATTTTTGTATATTTGCATAAATATTTTCGAGTATGGAAGAGAATTTTTTAGCATTAGAAAAATACAATTTCTGGGATGGAAATGTACCGGAATTAGGCTTTGAAAGGAAAAATTACACGGATAATATATTGAATTATACGGGTAATAAGTTGGTTAAAGTTCTTGTCGGGCAGCGTCGCGTAGGGAAAAGCCATATACTTAGGCAAATTGCCGACAAATTAATAAAAAGTGGTGTTAACCCTCAAAATATCTTCTATATAGATAAAGAATTCACCGACTTTGATTTTATACGTAATTACAAAGAGTTGGGCGAATTGCTTAAAATTTATCGGAAAAAATTAACTCCAACGGGTAAAGTATGGCTTTTTATAGATGAAATACAAAATATAGAAGGTTGGGAACACTTTGTCAATTCTCATTCACAGGATTTTGTAGATAGTTATGAGATATTTATAAGTGGGTCTAATTCAAAGATGTTATCCGGTGAATTAGCTACTTTACTTTCAGGTCGCTACGTGAATTTTGAAATTTTCCCATTCAGTTTTGAGGAATATACTGGAATAACCGAAAAAAATATATCCAAACAAAGTTATGTGGAATATATGGAAAGTGGCGCTTTACCTGAATTATTCATACTTCCCAATAATGAAACCAAACGCAATTATATTTCGGCTATACAAAACACTGTGTTGCTACGCGACATTATACAACGCAACAATATAAAAGACCCCAAAATGCTTGAAGATATTTTTATCTATTTGGTAAACAATGCTTCAAACCTTTTATCCATCAGCAACATTGTGAACTATTTTAAAAATATAAGTAGAAAAACCACCTACGACACTGTTTCCAATTATGTCGGATATATTGAAGATACTTTTTTGATTCACAAAGCCGAACGTTACGATTTGCGAGGCAAGGAAACTCTTTTGGGTGTTTGCAAATACTACATCAATGACCTTTCTTTTAAAAATTATCTTTACCCCGGATTTGCCTATGGCACCGGATATAAATTAGAAAACCTTGTCTATCTTGAATTAAAAAGGAATGGATACAAGGTTTATACTGGAAATATTAAAAATAAGGAAGTGGATTTTGTTGCCATAAAAGGCGATCGGATTCTATATTTGCAAACAAGCTACTTGTTAGCTGATGAACAAACAATTGAACGCGAATACAGTGTTCTCGAAATGATTCAAGATAATTATGAAAAATTTGTTGTTTCACTTGATGACATTGCATTTCCTTCTCGTAAAGGAATCCAGCATATTCAAGCGTGGAATCTAGGTAAACACATAGGATAAACACCATGAACAAACTTTTAATCTTTATACTGTTTTTTTTCACACTGCCTGCAATTGCTTGGGCTCAGGCCGCTGACGAGCATCAACATGCACATGGCAGAAATGAAATTGGAATAAGTCCCGGTGCAGTCTATTGCCTTGAACATAATGAATGGGGATTTGGATTGCATACACATTATTTCCGCACATTTTCCGCACATAGCAAATGGTCGTTTGGGGGTGGGTTCGAAACAGTTTGGACAGATGGAATGCATTTTACTGTGGGAGCAGGAATAAAGTATCAAATTCTTGAAACATTGAGTATTGCGGCCATGCCAGGCGTAACTTTTCTGAAACATGAAGAACATGGCGAGGAAGGCTTTCACGCTCAATTCGGTTTTCATGCCGAAATTGTTTATGACATTTTTCACACAGAGAAATTTCATTTAGGGCCTTTGCTCGACTACGCTTGGACAAACGAAGATTCCCATTTTATGCTTGGCGTGCATTTTGCCTATACTTTTTAATTCGAGCAAAATGGCGAGTAAAAAACTTTTTGCAAAGAAATATGAATTTTATTGTTATATTTGTTCCCTAAATTAATGAATAAACCACATAATCTAAAAGCTTATGAATAATTCAATCGTTTATTATCCTTGTCCGGCTAACGAACCGGTAAAATCGTACAAACCCAATAGTGAAGAACGCAAATTGTTGAAAGAAGCTTTACAAAAACTTCAATCCGAAACAATTGAAATTCCTTTGATTATCGGGGGAAAAGAAGTTCGTACGGGAAACACAGGTAAAGTGGTAATGCCTCACAACCATAAACATGTATTGGCAACTTATCACAAAGCCGGCGAAAAAGAAGTAAACATGGCCATTGAAGCGGCTTTAGAAGCACACAAAGAATGGTCTGAAATGTCGTGGCACGACCGTGTGGCTATTACTTTGCGCGCAGCAGCCCTTATTGAAGGAAAATACCGCTATATTTTGAATGCCGCCACCATGTTGGGGCAAAGCAAAAATGCTTTCCAAGCAGAAATAGACTCTGCCTGCGAAGCTATAGATTTCTTGAAATTCAATGCACACTACGCTTCCAAAATATATTCAGAACAACCGAATTCTGAAAATGGCGTTATCAATCGCTTGGAATACCGTCCGTTGGAAGGTTTTATTTTTGCCGTAACTCCTTTTAATTTCACAGCCATTGCTTCAAACCTAAGCATGTCGCCAATTTTGATGGGAAATACCGTGGTTTGGAAACCCTCTACCACTTCTTTATTTTCTAACTATTATTTAATGAAAATCTTTATGGAAGCAGGACTTCCCGCAGGAGTATTGAATTTCTTGCCAGGTCCGGGTTCCGAAGTAGGAAAAGCTTTAAACCATCAGGGTTTAGCCGGTATCCATTTCACAGGTTCTACAGGTGTTTTCAACGGATTCTGGAGAACCATTGCAAACAATATGGAGAAATACCGTTCATATCCTAAAATTGTAGGCGAAACCGGTGGAAAAGACTTTATTTTCGCCCACCCGAGTGCAGGTGTAAAAGAATTGGCAACTGCCATCGTAAGAGGCGCTTTCGAATACCAAGGCCAAAAATGTTCGGCAGCTTCACGTGCTTATGTTCCTAAAAGCTTGTGGAACGATGTATTAGCTGAGGCAAAAGGTATGTTGGCACGCATAAAAGTCGGTGATGTAAATGATTTCACTAACTTTGTAAATGCCGTTATTGACGAGGCTTCTTTCGACAACTGTATGAGTTATATCAATTACGCCAAAGAGGCAAAAGATGCTGAAATTGTAGCTGGCGGAACCGGCGACAAATCTGTTGGATATTTTGTTCAGCCTACGATTATTGTCACAAGCAATCCTCATTTCAAATCCATGGAAGAAGAAATTTTTGGGCCCATCATCACTGTTTATGTGTATGAAGACAACGATTATGAAGCCACTTTGAACATTTGCAACGAAACCTCGCCCTACGCATTAACAGGCGCTGTTTGGGCTAATGACAGAAAAGCCCTTTTGAAAGCAGCCGAAATTTTGCGTTTTGCAGCCGGAAATATCTATTTCAACGACAAACCAACCGGTGCCGTTGTTGGACAACAGCCTTTCGGTGGATCGCGCGCTTCGGGAACAAACGACAAAGCCGGAAGTTACCTAAACTTAATCCGTTGGGCAAATCCTCGTACGATAAAAGAAAATCTCGTACCCCCTACCGATTTTGTTTATCCTTTCTTGGAACCGGATACAAAATAATTATAAAAGGACAATAAAATCCTTTTGCGAAAAGAGTTTACCATGATTTTGGTAAACTCTTTTTTTATCAAAATACTCATTTTCATAATTTTCCGTTATCATATAAAACCAAAAACCCCCAAGAAACAAGTTCCGAGGGTTTTCAGGGCTTACAAACATAAAATTGACAAAGATTTCCGTTTTTCAAATTTAACAGCGAAAGGAGACGCTGAATATTTTCAACGGATAGCAAAATAATAGACAATAGAACATAACATCCTGTATAACTGTGATTTATACAAAAATTTATTAGATTTGTATTCTATTTTTTTGTACTTTTGTACATTATTTTCACTGCAAAGGTAAAACCTATTTTAGGACAGAACTGACGCAAAAAGGAATATAACTGACGTAAAGCGGAATATTATGCTAAATATTATAGAAAATGCCACAAAGAAGGTTTTTATAGCCAAACACAAAGATGCTGAAAACCTATCTAAAATAAATTATCGCGTTGATACCGAAGAAGCTAAAGGAACATTGCACCATATTGAAGGATCCTTTTTTTCCATTTTTTATGGACAGCTAAGTTTGTCCGAAAATTTTTCAATACATATAGATAGAAAAGACAATCACTGTATCCGTCTGTTTTTTGCATTGAAAGGACTTTCAAAATTGGGCATTGAAAAAGGTCCAGAGCATGTTTTGGAATGCAACCAACATAATATTTTTTCCATACCTCAAAACACTACGGAAACCCTCACAAGCGGCATGTGCAACGATTGCAATGCCTGCAAAGAATGGCGTTTTCTGTGCATAGACATGCAAATGGATGCTTTTCAAAAATATATGGATCCGCAAAGCAATATTTTTCAATATTTTCAAGAAAGCGTAAAACAAAATCTTTCCATAAATTTTTGTCCTAACAATCTGATGCTGGATTTGCAAATACATGAAATTCTTCAGGAAATCATGCATATTAAAATTTCGCAGCCGTATGAAAAATTATTGTTAGAATCTTTAGTTCTGAAATTGTTTGCTACTCAAATCGGACAAATAGAAAATTATAAATGTCCGGCTATCAGCGGAATGCGAGACAGCGACATAGAAAAAATTTATAAAGCCCGCGAAATTTTGGTCGATTGTCTTAATGAACCCTGCCCCTTGGTGGAATTAGCCCTGAAAGTGGGAACCAATGAATGTACTTTAAAAAAAGGTTTCAAAGAAGTATTTGGTTGCACCGTTTTCGGCTATCTGCAAGAACTCAAAATGCAACAAGCAAAAAAATATCTGCTCGAAGGCAAAAAAAGTGTTGCCGAAATATCCGATGAAATGGGCTATAAAAATCCTACTCATTTTACTTCGGCTTTCAAAAAAAGATTCGGCATGCTTCCCAGCAAAATGAAGAAAAGTTAAAGGTTTCCCTAAATATTGAAAGAGAACGACATTGGACAATTTGTAAATCAAAAACATTTTTAATCCGTAAACTAAAATTTCTAAACTCTTTATTTTTCAATATTCTACAAAAATAAATATCATTAGATTATATTTAGTTTCATTTTTGAATTGCGAATTCAATCATTATTCCTATATTTGCAGTAAACAAAAAATAATAACCCCAAAAACAAAGGTGTATTATGTACGAAAAATTTCAAAAGCATCTGCAAGCAGAATTAGCAGATATAGAATCTGCAGGTTTGTATAAAAATGAAAGAATAATCGTTTCCCCACAAGGAGCAGAAATCAAAGTAAATAGCGGGCAAGAAGTGCTAAACTTCTGCGCTAATAATTATTTAGGATTGTCGAATAATCCTGAATTGATTGCCGCCGCAAAAGAATCTTTAGATACTCACGGCTATGGTATGTCTTCGGTTCGTTTTATTTGTGGAACACAAGATTTGCACAAAACATTAGAAGAAAGCATTTCTAAATTTTTCGGCATGGAAGACGCCATTTTATATGCCGCTTGCTACGACGCAAACGGTGGCGTTTTTGAACCTTTATTGACTGAAGAAGATGCCATTATTTCCGATGCGCTGAATCATGCTTCCATTATTGACGGTGTTCGTTTATGCAAAGCCGTTCGCTACCGCTATGCAAATGCCGATATGGCCGACTTGGAAAAACAACTTCAAGCAGCTCAGGCACAACGTTACAGAATTATTGTTACCGATGGTGTTTTTTCTATGGACGGAAATGTTGCCCCATTGGACAAAATCTATGAGCTGGCAAACAAATACAACGCCATGATTATGGTGGATGAATCGCACTCTGCCGGCGTGGTTGGTAAAACAGGACGTGGAACCACAGAACTTTATAACCTCAGAGGCAAAGTGGAAATTATTACCGGAACTTTGGGAAAAGCTTTTGGCGGCGCCATTGGCGGTTTCACTACCGGTAAAAAAGAAATTATCGATATGCTTCGCCAACGTTCACGTCCCTATTTGTTTTCAAACTCTATTCCGCCTGTTGTAGTAAATGCCGGAATCAAAATGTTTGAAATGATTGACAGAACCAATACCCTTCAAGATAAATTGCATTCCAATACAGAATATTTTGTTGCCAAAATGAAATCGGCAGGTTTTGATATTAAACCTACACAATCTGCCATTTGTGCTGTAATGCTTTACGATGCAAAGCTTTCACAAGATGTAGCAAGCAAATTGTTGGAAGAAGGTATTTATGTTACCGGCTTCTATTATCCTGTGGTTCCCAAAGGACAAGCCCGTATCCGCGTACAAGTATCGGCAGGCCACACACAAGAACATTTGGACAAATGCGTAGCCGCCTTCACCAAAGTTGGCCGTGAATTAGGCGTATTGACAGATACACCTGTTGGCCATTTGGGCGTTTAATTATTTCAAAGAATATTTCAACAAAAATATCATATATGAAAAAGATATTAATTGTAGGTGCAACAGGACAAATCGGTTCTGAATTAAGCATTCAACTTCGTGCAAAATATGGAAGCGACAATGTGGTTTGCGGATATTTTGCCCCCCCTTATCCCGAAAACTTTTTTGAATTGGGGCCAACCGAAAAAATTGATGCTATAAATATACAGGAAATCGCTGATGTAGTAAAAAAGCACAAAATAGACACTATTTATAATCTGGCAGCTATTCTTTCCGCTACAGCCGAAAAGAATCCCAAATTAGGATGGGATGTAGGCATCTGCGCTTTGATGAATTGCTTGGATGTTGCCAAAGAATTTAATTGTGCTGTTTTTACTCCAAGTTCCATTGGCGCTTTTGGGCCTAATACGCCTAAAGACAACACCCCTCAAGATACTATCCAACGCCCGACTACCGTATATGGAATTACCAAAGTGGTAGGCGAATTGGTAAGTGACTATTATTTTCAACGTTGGGGTGTGGATACCCGTTCGGTTCGTTACCCGGGAATCATTTCCAACTTAACGGCTCCCGGCGGCGGTACTACCGACTACGCTGTAGAAATCTATTATTCTGCTGTAAAAGGCGAAGAATTTATTTGCCCTTTGCAAGCCGATACTTTGATGGACATGATGTATATGCCTGATGCTTTGAATGCAGCCATTCAAATTATGGAAGCAGATCCTTCAAAACTTATCCATAGAAATTCTTTTAATGTTACGGCCATGAGTTTCAATCCTGAAATTCTTTTCAATGCCATTAAAAAACAAATTCCGGAATTTACAATGGAATATAATGTGGATCCTGTTAAACAAGCCATTGCCAATTCTTGGCCCAATTCTTTGGACGACTCCTGTGCTCGCAGCGAATGGGGTTGGAATCCAAAATTCGACTTGGACAAAATGACTACAGACATGCTTCAAGCCCTCAGAATTAAAAAAGAAAAAGGACTTTTATAAAAGCCCTTTATAACTGACAAAAGCTGCTGGGCAAATTCAATTTTGCAAGCAGCTTTTGTATTTTATCGAAAAAATAACAAAAAACTATCCCAACAAATCTTTATCGGAATGAACGACATACAAACCAATATTACCCATAATTTACAATGGATTCACGATAGAATAGACAAAGCTTGTGCAGCTTCTGGGCGTGAAAAAAACTCAGTACGTTTGTTGATGGCTACCAAAACTGTTTTACCCGAAAATATCCGTATTGCCATTAACGCAGGAGAAACACTTGTGGGCGAAAACAAAGTACAAGAATTTGTACAAAAGACACCTTTATTGACAGATTTGGACTACGAGCGTCATTTTATCGGACATCTGCAAACCAACAAAATCAAAGATATATTGAAATATGTTTCCTGCATCCAATCGATGGACAGATTCGATTTGGCCAAAAAGTTGGAAGAACGTTTGCAATTTGAAGGAAAATCTCTCAATATTTTTGTACAGGTAAATACTTCTTTCGAAGAAAGCAAATTCGGACTTTCTCCGGAAAATGCAGAAGCTTTTTTGAAAGAAATAAAACCTTTCGAAACGCTTAAAGTCAAAGGATTTATGACCATTGGCCTTTTTGATGCAGAAGCCGAAAAAGTACGGCCATCTTTCATCCGTCTGCGCGAAATCAGAGACAATGCCATTGACAAGGGACTTATTTCCGAAGACGCCACAGAATTATCAATGGGTATGAGTGGCGATCTGGAGGTAGCCATTGCCGAAGGCGCTACCATTGTCCGCGTGGGAACAGCCATTTTTGGACAACGTATCTATCCCGACAGTTTCTATTGGAACGAAACGAAGTAAATATTTTCTGTACTATTCTTAAAAGGGTAATGATAGAAATTTAATCTTTCCTCCAAACTTTTATAAAGCGGTCTTTCCCGTTTACGTCCTGATAAAGCTCTGCACTGAATTCCATGGATTCGGAAAGGTTGAGCATAGCTTGCCCAAAACGTTCATTGATTTCGAAAAAGACAAAACCATTTTCTTCCAATGCTGTTTGTGCCGTTTTTAAAATAGCTCTGTAAAAACACAAAGGATCTTGGTCTTCGACAAACAAGGCTAAATGTGGTTCATAATCCAACACATTTTTCCTCATCATAACTTTTTCCGAAAGACAAACATAAGGTGGATTGCTTACTATTAAATCAAATTCACCGTTTAGTTCTTTTTCCGAAGAAAGCATCATATCCATTTCAAAAAAATCTATATTCACCTGATTTTTAGCAGCATTCTGTTTCGCCAAAACCAAAGCTTCTTTTGAAACATCGCAAGCGCTGACTTTCGCTTCGGGAAAGTTTTTTGCCAAAGCAATGGCAATGGCGCCACTTCCGGTACCCATATCCAAAATCCGGATAGGGTTTTGACCTTTATCCTTCATTATCAACGCAATCAGTTCTTCGGTTTCCGGGCGTGGAATCAACACATTTTCATCTACCAGCAAATCCAGTCCGTAAAATTCCGTTTTGCCGGTAATGTATTGAAGCGGCCTATGATTTTTCAAATCCTTGATGGCAAAATAAACCTTTAGCAAATCGGATTCATTGATGGTGCTTTTGTGGTTTAAGGACAACTGCACCCTATCCCACCCCATAAAATGGCTGAACACTTCGGCCATCAGGCTTTTGATTTCCTGTGGTTCGTAAACAGGCGCCAATTCCTGATTGGCAAAATCCAAAATATCAAAGACTTTATTTGATTTTACGCGCATAAGTTGTTTTATTTTATCAATTCCGTCAAATCCATAGGTTTATGGACAATATATTTGGCGCCGGCTTCCAAAAGTTCGGCTTCGGTTCTGTAGCCCCAAGTGGCGCCCACAGGAAAAAATCCGGCTGCTGTGGCAGTTTGCATATCGGTGTTGGTATCGCCTACATAGAGTATTTCCGAAAAAGGTACCGACATGCTTTGCCCAATAAAGACAGCCGATTCCGGCGAAGGTTTGGTCGGAAACCTGTCGCTTGCGCCCAAAACTACTTCAAAATTCCATTTCGAGAGCAAAACTTTATAGATTTCCTGTGTCAAAACATCGGCTTTGTTCGAAAGTATCGACATTTTCAGGCCTTTTTGCGAAACAACATCCAAAAGTTCCGGAATCCCATCAAAGAGATGGGTTTTCCCCACCGGCACTTTGCGGTATTCCTTCAACATGGTTTCCGTGCAACGTTCCTGCATTTCGGGAGTTCTTTGGTTTTCGGGCAAACTCCTTTCCACCAATTTCCGGATACCGTTGCCTATAAAATATTTGTAGTCTTCCAAACTATGCGTAGGGAATCCGTATTCTTCAAGAGTTTTGTTCATTGCGCCGGCTATATCCGAAAGGCTATTAACCAAAGTTCCGTCCAAATCGAAAATAATGGCTTTGAATGTTTGTTTAAAAGGCATTGCAAATAGTTTTTGCAAAGTTATGTTTTTTTAGCCATTATTCCTGTCCGGATTTCGTATCTTTGCAGTGGTTTCCGGTTAAATACCATTTAAGCTTATTGGATTGAGTTCTTAGGAAGTTTTTTGACATTCTCGATTCTCAATTCTCAATTCTCAATTAAATTATGTTGCAACATTTAAGCATTGAAAATTATGCTTTGATTAAGGAGCTTCAAATTGATTTTTCGAAAGGTTTTTCGGTGATTACTGGCGAAACCGGAGCGGGAAAATCCATTATTTTGGGTGCTTTGGGGCTTATTTTGGGACAACGTGCCGATTCACAAAGTTTACTCGACAAGGAAACGAAATGTGTGATTGAAGGCGTTTTCGACATCAGCTCTTTAAATCTTTCTTCCTTTTTTGCAGAAAACGATTTGGACGAAGACGCCAAATGTATCCTTCGAAGGGAAATTACTCCCAACGGGAAATCGCGGGCTTTTATCAACGATACTCCGGTTTCGCTTCTGCAAATGAAAACCTTAGGAGAAAGCTTGGTCGATATTCATTCCCAACACAAAACGCTTTCCCTTTCGGAATCGTCGTTTCAGTTAGATTTGCTGAATCTTTTTGCCAAAGCCCAAAATACTTTGCAAAACTATTCCCGAACTTTTGCAATTTATTGCGAAACGCAAAAACAATTGGAACAATTGCGGCAAGACGAACAGGAAAGCAAACGCAATCAGGATTATTTTCAGTTTTTGTTCAACGAATTGCAAGAAGCGCAATTAGAAAACGACAATCAGGAAGCATTGGAATCCGAACTTTCGTTGCAAACACATGCCGAAACCATTAAAACCACGCTGCAACAAGTTAATGGTGTTTTGGACGGGAACGAAATCTGCGTTTTACAACAACTCAATTTTGTAAAATCGCAACTTCAGAAAATCCAAAACCACCACAAAACTGTAGGCGAGTTAAACGAAAGGCTCAATTCCGCTTTCTTTGAACTGAAGGATATTGTTTCGGAACTGAATCATTTTGAAGAAGGCATTGAATTTTCACCCGAATTGCAGGAACAACTTTCGAAAAAACTGAATAAAATCTATCATCTGCAACAAAAACATCAGGTGAGCTCCCTTGAGGATTTGTTGGCCATTGAGGCTGATTTGGAAAGCAAACTGCAAAATATTGCAGGTTTTGAAACACAAATTATAGCGAAGGAAAAGGAGTCGCAGGAATTGGAGAAACAACTGCTTGAACTTTCTTCCGAACTTACGGCTCAACGTAAAAAAGCAGCTTTGGAAATTGAAGGAAAAATAAAACCCGTGTTGTCGGCTTTGGGAATGCCAAACGGTTTGCTGAAAATACGGATGGAGCCTCTCCCCCATTTTTCTTCCACCGGGAAAGACAAGATTTCGTTTCTTTTCAGCGCCAATTTAGGCAATTCGCCGGACGAAATCATCAAAGTGGCTTCGGGCGGCGAATTGTCGCGTTTGATGCTGGCCATAAAATCTCTGATAACCGAAAATACTTTGTTGCCCACCATTATTTTTGATGAAATAGACAGCGGTGTTTCCGGCGAAATTTCTTTGAAAGTGGCCGATATCATGTCCAAAATGTCGAAAAACATGCAAGTGATTGCCATTACGCATTTGCCGCAAATTGCTGCCAAGGCTTCGTCGCACTTCAAAGTTTACAAGCAGGATATTGAACAAAAGACGGTTTCGTCGATCAAAAAACTTGCCGACGAAGAGCGTATCCGCGAAATTGCCACCATGCTTTCGTCCGAAAACCCCACAGAGGCTGCCTTGAAAACGGCCAAAGAATTAATGACCAACTCTTTGTAAAGAATGCAAAAATACGACCTTATTATTATTGGCGCCGGCGCAGCAGGAATGATGGCTGCCATTGTGGCTGCAAAAGAAAACAAATCCGTTTTGCTGATTGAAAAAATGGATCAGGCAGGGCGAAAATTACGCATCACGGGAAAAGGGCGCTGCAACCTTACCAATATTGCACCGGTAAAGGATTTCCTCACTCATGTGGGAAGCAATTCGCAATTTCTGCAAAATGTATTTTCGGTTTTTTACACCAAAGAGCTCATGCAGTTTTTCGAAGACAAAGGCGTGAAATTAGTTACCGAACGGGGCAACCGTGTTTTTCCGCAAAGCGGCAAAGCCCAGGATATTTTCATGGCCCTGATTACGACCATAGAAAAGTCTTCCATCAAAGTATTAAAAAACAGCACTGTTGACGAGATTTCGACAGAAAACAATGAAGTTACAGGCGTTAAACTAAAAAACAGCGCCCAATTTTGGGCAGATAATGTTTTACTGGCCACCGGCGGAAAATCTTATCCGCTGACAGGTTCCACCGGCGACGGCTATAAATTGGCTCAAAAGTTAGGACATACAGTTACTGATACCTTTCCTGCTTTGGCACCATTGATTACAAAGGAAACTTTTCCTGAAAGCGCACAGGAATTTCTGCTAAAAAACGTAAAAATAACCGCATGGAATGCCAATCAAAAGAAAATCCACGAAGCTTTGGGCGAAATGCAATTTATGGAAAACAGCCTTAGTGGGGCGCTAATCCTTACCTTGAGCCGTAAAATTACACAAGCTTTGCACAATGGTGAAAGTATTTCTGTTTCCATTGACTTTAAACCTGGTTTGGATGAACAAACCATTGATAAAAAGCTGATTAAGGAATTGGGCGAAAACGGCAAATTGCAATTCAAGGAAATGCTGCCTATTTGGTTGCCGCGCCAATTGCACGAATTGGCCTTGGAAAACATCGACATTCCTGCTCGCAAAGTGGTTCACCAATTGAACGGGGAAGACCGCAAAAAGATTCGCCATTTCCTTAAAAACTTTACAGTGCAAATTACCGGAACGGCAGGATTTCCCGAAGCCATTGTTACCCAGGGCGGCGTGAGCCTGAAAGAAATAAATCCCAAAACCATGGAATCCAAACTGGTAAAAGGTTTGTATTTTGCCGGCGAAGTCATGGATTTGGACGCCGACACCGGCGGCTACAATCTTCAAATTGCTTTTTCGACAGGTTTTGTGGCCGGAAAAATGATAGACACTGTAAAAAACGGCTAACTTCAACATTCAATAGTGCAAATAAAGTTTAAAACATATATTCAATGTCCCTTATTCTAATCAGCTTCATTCTTTATACGGCTCTGCTATTTCTTATCACGAATATTACCTCGCGGCGAGCCTCAAACGAAACCTATTTCCGTGCCGACCGGAAATCACCCTGGCCTGTTGTGGCCTACGGAATGATTGGTGCATCCTTATCGGGAGTTACGTTTATGTCTGTTCCCGGAAATGTATTGGCTCAAAATTTCTATTATATGCCCATGGTTTTCGGCTTTTTGGCCGGATATATGGTCATTGCGCTTGTCCTGATGCCTTTGTATTATAAAATGAACCTGACTTCCATATACACCTACCTAGAAAAACGTTTTGGGAACCATACCTACAAAACCGGAGCTGCATTTTTTATTTTGTCTCGCACATTAGGCGCCACTTTGCGAATGTTTTTGGTGGTAAGTGTTTTACATATCTTTATTCTACAAAACTTTGGCATTCCGTTTTGGATAGGCGGTTTGCTTTTTGTCATCCTTATTCTTTTATACACATTCAAAGGCGGCATAAAAACCATTGTGTGGACAGATATGCTGCAAACTACCTTTATGTTATTGGCTGTTGTGGTTTGCGTCGTTTGCATTGCCAAAGAAATGGATTGGAGTTTTAAGGAAATGGTCGGGCATGTGGCCAATAGCGGCTATGCCCGTATGTTTGACACGGAATGGCTTTCCAAAACCCATTACCTGAAACAATTTCTGAGTGGAATGTTTGTCTGCATTGCCATGACAGGGCTCGACCAGGAAATGATGCAAAAAAACCTCAGCTGCAAAAGTTTGAAAGATGCACAGAAAAATATGTTTACCTTCAGTGGTATATTGGTGGTGGTAAATCTGCTGTTTTTATTATTGGGCGCCGTTTTGGTTTTATTTATTCAACAAAAAGGATTGGTATTTGCCGATACAGACCGGATTTTTCCTACTGTTGCCTTTGAACATCTCGGGCCAATTGTTGGCTTAATATTTTTTATCGGACTTATTTCAGCTGCCTATCCAAGCGCCGACGGTGCATTAACCTCGCTTACCACATCTTTTTGCATAGACATGCTAGGCATGCAGAAAAAAGATTGGACTGAAGTTAAAAAAAGAAAGGTTCGTTATATAGTCCACTTTTCTTTTGCCGCTCTATTTTTACTGCTGATTATCTTTTACAACGTTGTCAAAAACGATGCAATTATCAATTTAGTGTATGCAGTGGCATCATACACCTACGGGCCTTTGCTCGGACTTTTCTTTTTCGGCATCTTGACCAAATATCAAGTAAAAGACAAAGCCACGCCATATATTGCCATCCTATCGCCAATCCTTTGTTTTGCTTTGGATTTCATCTTCCAACAGTGTTTCAATTTCGGATTCGGATTCACATTGCTTATCTTCAATGGCCTTTTTACCTTTGCGGGACTTTGGCTTTGCCGGAAAAAATAGGTTACATAAGTTAATAAGTTGACAAGGAAATAGGGAAAAACTTGTCAACTTATTTACTAAATTTATTTTACATTTACTCTAATCGGCTCGCATATACTGTTGAACAACAAGTCGCCGTTAGGCTTAAACTGGATAATGCATAAGCCCTGTTTTTCACTTTAGTTCATCTGAAAGGTTTTAACTACAAGATTTTAATCGTATATTTGTAGCAATTAAAATTTCGAATGCACGGTAAAGAATATTTCAAATAATAAATAATTAAAATAAACAACGATGAAATTCAGCAATGTAAGATTATTAGTTAAAGACTACCCAAAATGTTTCAGATTTTATACCGAAAAATTGGGTTTAGAAGCTGCTTGGGGTGATGAAAAAGGGTGTTATGCCGCTTTTAAGGTAGCAGAGGGTATTGAAGGATTTGCTATATTTGTTTCTGACTTTATGGCGCCGGCAGTGGGTAATGCGGATAAAACCCAACCTTCGGGATACCGCGAAAAATCATTGATAGCATTTGAAGTGGAAAATGTGGATGAAACCTATCAAACGCTTTTAGCAAAAGGCGTTGAATTTATTAACCAGCCGACAGACATGCCTGATTGGGGTAT
>JAVBMO010000015.1:0-7365 GCA_031552355.1 Bacteroidales bacterium
CGTCCAGACCAATTGATATTGTTTGTCTAAAAACACTTGAATGGACTTTCCTGTAGCCATTAAGCTATTGTCTTTAGTAGAACGAATTTCATATTCAAAAACGATTTTGGCGGCATCGGTATTTATGTAAAAAACATCAACCCGAACTTTGTCGCCATAAATCAATGGGCGTTTGTAGCTGAATTGCAAATCCACCAAAGGGGCATAAAATCCATTGTCGAAAATGGTTAAATAGCCTAATCCGTATTTTGCGCCAAAAGCTTCGCGAGCATCTTCGAAATAAAGGGCGTATGAGCCATGCCAAACGATATTCATCGAATCAACTTCGCTGAAACGTATTTCTATTTCTTTGGACGCAGCAAGTTTTGTCCGTTTTTCTTTTATCTTACTCATTCGTTTGACTTTCAATATCTGTTATAGAAATTTTCATTTCGCATGAAGCAATTAATTTATCGCCAATTTCTACTTTTGCATTCACTAATGTCAAGGCAAATACCTCATTTACAACTTCAATGGTGGTCGAAAGCGTTTCGCCTACTTTCGGCAATTCTTCTATAACCAAATTTTTGATAGCGCCTATAAAACCCAATTTTACCGTGTCGGATATAATGTATGTATTGATGTAACCCATACGGGCAGCACATGTTTGCGCAATGTTTTCAATAATTCCCGATTCGGTAAACAGCCCTTCTTCAACAAAAATATTATCATTTGCAATCGTAAAACTTGTGCAGGTAATCGTTTTGTCGAAATGCGTCAATGCACCAATCATAATAAAAGGTGCATGTTGTGGAATAAGGGTTTCTATTTGTATCTCTTTTAAATCTTTCATTTTACTATTTTACCACGAAATAACACTAATTAACTGTTTAAATTTATAAATAACATCAATCATTGCCGTTGCTTTTAAGCAATGGGCTAAAATATAAAACCAAATAAACAACTTTAGCCAAACATTTTCACTTTTAAAATTAGGCTAAAGCCCAAAATGTTGTTCACAACTCAAAAATCCGTCAGCTAAAGCAGACGGCAATAATTTTTAAACTACTTCTATGGTTTTTCTCTAAGTATCATTAATTTTATTTTTCTCTTTGTGTTCCTTTGTGGTTATTAATGTTTTCGCAAAGTCGTTTTATTTATTGAATACTGTCAATTAATTGGCCTATTTTATCTAAGGCTTCATTGGGCAACTCTTCCAATGTTCCGATGTGGCTTGTTTGGGTTGTCCAAAAAACTTTTGGTTCCGGCGCATTTGTATAAAGCCTGTAGCCATGATAAAACATTACCGTTCTGTCTATTTCGCTATGAATAATCAATTTGGGAATTTTTATTTTCTTAATATCTTCTTCTGCAATATAATCGCGGTTGAAGGCAGCCGCATTTTTGCTCATGATATTACGTACGGATTTTACCGGTACATAGTCTCTGGCAAGGTTTTCAGCCGAACTTAAACTACCGTCAAGAATCAGTGCATCAATATCTTTCTGTCTGTCCGATGTAAGTTTGGTAGCCATTTGCCCACCCAAAGACATTCCATACACAATTACTTTCAATGAATTTTTCCGATTTTGCGAAAGAAAATGGGCAAAAGCAGCTTCAGTATCTTTTATAACCCCTTTATATTCAGGGGTTCCATTAGATTTCCCATATCCTCGCCAATCGACCACATAAACATTATAATTTCCTGATAACAAAGCTTTTATTGCATTTTTATAGGTTGAAACATTCCCCCCGTTACCATGCACCAAAAATATATCAGCTTTGGGATTTTTACAGCGGAAAGAATAGGTATAAATTTTAACTGTGTCTTCCATTTTAATGGAATATTCGTTAAAAACAAGATCACTCATGTCTTCAAATACAGGGCTGGGCTTATAAAATATTTTCGTTTCGTTAAACATAGATTTCCCAACAGATGACGAAGCCTCTTTTGCCGCTTGTTTAAATGCGTATTCGAAATATGCGGCAAGGTCGTTTGAAGGTGGAATAGCAGGTTCGGTAGCCGTTCCCAAAGGGGATACAATCTCATCGACAGTACTTTTTATCACCGAAAAAAGATATTTTCCCAAATTAGACTGTGTATCGTCAAGCGTATCTAATTTTATATCAGACACTTTAACTGTATCTTGCGCCGATGCGGAAAGATTACAGAAAAGAATCATGCACAGAATAATATAGAAATAACTACGTTTCATTTTTTATTTTATTACCACCCTGATTTTCTTTGTCGTTTTCAATTCTCAACTTTCAATTTTTAATTAAATCTCAAGTATTCCCACAAGGGTCCTCTTCTTTTTTTAGCACGAAAGCGTTCTATTAGCGGCGACTGTTCTTCGTTCGGAAAAATCCATTTTTGTCCGGTAGCAGCTGCACGAGCTTCTAATGTATTGATATCAATATCTTTTGACACATAATACATTGGATTAATCAATTCCGAACTATCTTTGATAATTCCTTCCTGTAAAGCGATTTCGCAAAGTTTTGTATTTGGATAAATACGCATTCCTACATAAGGAAAAATGACCGTTGAACCTAATTCTTTCGAACGTTCAAAGGTTTCGTTCAATGTGTTTTCGGTTTCGCCGTATCCGCCTAAAATCAAGAAATGAGCATAAAAAATGCCTAATTTTTCGCAATTTCGGCTGTGTTCCAAAATATCCTGATAACTAAAATTTTTATGATAATTTTCCAATTGCTTATCAGAAAAAGAATCCGTTCCAAATTCAATATGCGTAAGTCCCGATTGTTGATATAGTTCCAAATCTTGGTAAGTCATATTGTGCGGCGAAAAATAAGCGCCCCAGCGGACTTTTACCTTACTTTCGATAAGCCGGTTGGCTAATTCCCTATTATATTCTTTGTCAATATTAAAGATGGAATCGGTAAAAAACAAATAGCTGATCCCTTTGCTGTGGTAAAGCTCTTCTATATTGGCAACAACAGTTTTTGCATCCAATGTGCGGACTTTTCGACCATCAATAATAGGATAACTGCAATAGATACATTTACAAGGGCATCCGCGTTTGGTTTGAATGTTCAGCATGCCACTTTTTTCCCAATAAAAAGCGGCCATCGTATCATCCACATGCAGCATGGGCGCCGAAATATATGCTTTTCGTTCGTTGATAACGATTTTTCCTATTTCGTTGCGATAGACCAATCCTTCTATTTCAGTAGGATTGGCATTTGAATCAAGAGCAAGGATAAGCTGTTTGAGGGTTTCTTCACCTTCGCCATGAATGGCATAATCGGGATGTAATTCTTCGAAAACCAATTCAGGAAAAACGGAAAAGCCGGGTCCACCAATAACAACGGGAACTTTAACATTTTCTCGCGCCACCGACATCACTTTTTTGTAATGGGCAATAAAATTGTTTTTATCAAAAATATTGGTATCGTCGATATTACGAAGCGAAATGCCTACAAAATCGAAATGGTGTGAACGAAGGAACACGCCAAAATCATCGTAAGAAGCCAAATTGAAATCGAATAAATGAATTTCTGCTTCAGGCAAATGATTGCTCAAGTACGTATGCAAATACGACATGCCTATCGGATAAACCGGATAAGGAATCTGATAATTATTTGCTGATACTAAAGCTATTTTCATTGGCTATTCTTAGATATAGGTTTAAAATTCATCCTTTTACAAGTATTTTTCAATATTCATATCTATAATACTCCGAATCTCGTTTTTGCAGGTCTATTTTTTTTGCAATAAATTTCCCCGTTTTTTCTCCAATATTTTCTATAGCATCACCACATAAATTAGTAAATGAGCCAAATGACCCAGCAGCACCATACACAGAAAATTGTGCTAATATATTTATCGAATTTATCTCTGTTACAAGAATTTCTGCATCTGTATCACAATCATCATCAATTTTGATTACTTTTACAATCAATTGGTATTTTACATTTTGCGACTCCCTTCTTACTCTACAACCATTTGACAGTTCGCCATTTATAGCTGCTATAAACTTTGTAATCATCGCCTCTTTATACTTCGCTTCCCAATCTTTATTTTTTGCATTTTCTTGTGCAAAATAATCTTCCGCTAACTTTTTTTCAAATTTTGCCTCAGAATAATCAAATATGACATTTAATTCTTTTTCGTTTTTCAAGAAATCCAAAGAAATTTTCTTTGATTTTTGGGCATGAACACTTGTTATACAAAGCATTAAAACGAATACTAAAAAAAGTGTTTTTTTCATAGTTGTTTTATTTATCTTTTTACCACAAAGTATCACTAAATTTTCTTTGTGTAGTAGTTATGTCTTTTAATCTATTTTATTTTTTTCACTATGAATTTCCCTAAATCTTTACCTATATTTTCATATACAGTTTCAATGCGACCTAAAGTATTTGAAAATGGTTTGCCTGTTGTTTTTTTCATCTGCACATTAGCCAATACATTTGTAGAATTTAATGATGTAACAGACACTTCTACACTCATATTTGGATCATCTGAAAAAGGACCTGCATTTTTACCTGTTACTATTTCATTTACCTTAATAACAATCTGATAATTAGCAGATGGAAATACTCCTACCCTTAACATAAATCCCTCATCAAAAAGAACAATATTGAAATCTTTTATAAATTTTGAATGAAGACAACCCGCTTTAATACTATCTTTTAAATTTACCCAATCCTTTTTCCATTGCTCACCTTCCATGATAACTTGTCTTTCTACATATTTATCTTCATCAATGCCATCCTCAAATTTGAATATTACATTCGAATAATCAAATACAACGTTAAGTTCTTTTTCATTTTTAAGAAAATCCAAAGAACCCTTTTTAAGTTTTTGCGCATAACCAGCTACCGTACAAAACACTAAAACAAACATCAAAAAAAGTATTTTTCTCATAATTGTTTATTTTTTACCATGAAGTAACTCTACATTTTTATTTCCTTTGTGTCTCTTTGTGAATATCCTTTGAGCGCCTTTGTGGTTTATTCCTTCCAAAAATTATAAAAGTTGAACCATTGTTCGGGATATTTTTCTACAATATTTTCAAGTTCTTTTGCAAAAGCTTGCGTCAATCGATTTGCTTTTTCCTGTTTCTTATATTCTGTTGTATCGCCTTCCATCAAAGGTTTCACATAAATATGATATTTTGAAGCAGTTTCTTTCATCACAAAAATGGTCAAAACCGGAACCTTGAAATGAGCTGCCAAACTAAAAGCGCCTACCGGAAAATCGGCTTTGCCATTCAAAAAATTGCATTCAATACTTTTAGGACTTCCGAAATTACGGTCGCAAGGCATACTCACAATTTGTCCTGCGGAAAGCGCTTCGTTGATGGCAAAAATATGTGACATATCATTGGCAACAGGAATTACAGAAATATTATTCATATTAAGCGCTTTCATCCGGTTTTCCATCACTTCTTTCGTTTCGCCGCCAAAAACCAATGCGTTGATGCGTTTTTTATCTTGCTTTAAGAGATAACCGCTTAACTCAAAATTTCCCACATGCGAACTGGCGATAATAAATCCTTTTTCACTTTCCAATAATTGATAAAAATGCTCATTTCCTGTAATTTCGACTTGGAAAAAATTGCGTCTTCCGGCATAAACTGCAAAACGGTCGAGCATACATTGTCCGAATACAAAATGGTTTTGGTAGGTTTTGCAAAAGGCTTTAAACGAAGAATAATGGTGGTTTTGGCGAAAATACCGATAAATAGCCAAATAACCTTTGCGTCCAAACAACATATAGAATGGAACGACAAGGGCTAAAATAACATAACCGATGGTAACATTATGAAAATGAAACAAAAACAACAATGCTTTTTGTCCAAATGTACTACCGCCGGTAACGCCTGTCCAATCCTTCGTTTTCTCAACCGCCATTTATTTATCCTTCACTTTGCTTTCTATGTAATCATAGAATTTTCCAAGCGTATCCACGCCAGCCATTTCCTCTGGATTAATTTTGAATCCGAAGTTGCGCTCTACAATTACGACAATATCCACAAAATCAAGACTATCCACCCCAACATCGTCTTTCAACGAAGCGTCTTCTTTTAATGTATCTGCATCAACTTCAATTTCTTCAATCAAAAAATTGTTTACAATTTGTACGATTTCTTCTCTTGTCATAGTTTTATTATTATTTATACTCGTTTTATTTTCATTCAAAAAAGTTCATAATTCATAATTTATCGTTCATAGTTTTTTTACTACTAACGCACTGTTTGTTCCGCCAAAACCGAAAGAATTAGATAAAAACATGTTTATTTCTTTATCCACGCGGGTAGCGGCAATATTCAACTTGGCAGAAAACTCATCGGGGGTTTCGAAATTGATATTGGGCGCCACAAATGAATTTTGCATCATTAAAATAGAATACAGAACTTCGCTTGCACCAGCCATCCAACATTCGTGTCCGGTCATGGATTTGGTAGAACTGATCAACGGACGTGAACCGCCAAACAATTGGTCTAAAGCAATGGCTTCATACGTATCGCCCTGAGGCGTAGAAGTGGCATGAGCATTCACATAATCAATATTTTTTGCCGAAATTCCGGCATCTTTCAACGAACGTTCCATGGCTATAAAACTTCCTACATCGCTGGGTTGCGAAATATTGGCGCCATTCGACGAAACACCATACCCGATTACTTCGGCCAAAATTGTTGCACCACGTTTTACGGCATGTTCATATTCTTCCAAAATCAAGCTGGCAGCACCTCCGCTAGGGACCAAACCATCCCGTCCCGCATCAAAAGGGCGCGAAGCTTTGTGAGGATCATCCATGCGGATAGAAAAAGCGCTCAACGCATCGAAACTACCCATAGAATAAGCATTGGTTTCTTGCGCACCACCGCAAATAACCATGTCTTGCATGCCATTTTGAATAAACATATACCCCAACCCAATGGAATGCGAACCGCTGGCGCAAGCTGCGCTAATGGTCATATTTACGCCTTTCAGTTTAAAAATCGTTGAAAGGTTCATGGTTACGGTTGAATTCATGGATTGAAAAATGGCGCCGGAACCCAACAAGGTTGTATCTCTTTTTTCACGAACAATGTCGTTAGCTTCGATTACCGCTTTTGCCGATGAATCGTTTCCGTAAAAAATCCCGACTTCGTTTTTGTCCAAATAATCCAAGTCTATGCCTGCATTTTTCAAAGCTTCAACAGTTGCTATATAAGCATATTCCCCTTCTTCAGCTAAACCTACACGCAAACGCCTGTCGAGCACGCCTTTCAATACAGGCGGTTCCACAATACCTGTAAGCAATGAGCGATATCCATATTCTTTTCGCAAAGGATCAACACCAATGCCCGATTTACCATTATATAATGATTGTGTAACTTCTTCCAAGTTTTTACCGATGCAGGAGTAAAT
>JAVBMO010000082.1:0-11185 GCA_031552355.1 Bacteroidales bacterium
CCTACCATATCATAAACATTCACATTTGCTTTTCCATTAGGAAGTTTTACTTCAAACTTACCTAAACATGGATTGGGATATATTTGAAAAACATTTCCTTTTGATTGTGCTACCTCATCTACACTTGCTTTAGGCTCTTCAGGAACAACATAAGGGTCAGGTGTTGGGATTTCTATAGGATCTTCTCTGTCAACAACAGCAATGTTATCAAGCCACAAAGTTGAACCCACTTTAAAAGTGGTATTTCCTTCACCCATATAAACTGAGCCAAGTTGGCTTAATGATGAAAAAAACATAACAAAAAGGCTATCTGCATTTAATGCATTATCTTGTGTTATTCTTGTAAAAGGAATAGAGAATGGAGAGAAATTATTAGAAGATGGCATGGTTTCACCTGATAATGAGATATCACTTGATGCAACTGAGACTATTTCTCTTTGCTTCGTCTGAGGATTATAATGAGTAGCTATAGCTAACGCAGATGGACTGTCTTCATTAAATGCCTGATGGTATTTGTACATTCCTTCCAAATAACGGGGAGTTACATTGGATAGAGGAACGCCATTTCCTAATAGCTGCACCAATTGAGACATACTCTCGGGAGTCATAGCGCCTCCACCACTAAAAAGAGCAAGTATTGATTGCATGGATGCCATTAAATCTATACTACTAACGGATAAGAATCCAGGTACAATCATTGTGTCAGGTGTTCCTTCCGGCATCATGCCTTTGGCCATATCAGGAACAATAAAGTAATCTGTTGTTAATTTTACTGCATTTCCTTTGTATCCTGCTGTGTCTTTTGCACATTTAGACAATGCAACTTTAACACTTCCCAAAAGCGGTACACCTGTAAATTCTTGGCTTAAAATATACCACCCTTTGGGAACACTTTGCACACCCCCTGCTAAAACAAACCCAACTTGTCCAAAAGTTTCTTCAAAACAAGGATTAGGAATAGATTTAACAGTATCTACTGTTTGTGCATTCCCTACAAAAGAAAGCACAAATGCGAATAAAATAGGTATAAATAATAATTTCTTTTTCATGATAATAAAGTTTATATTTTTACAAAAATACGAAATTGTCTAATACTATAGACAAAAAAAATAAATAATAGTTGTATAATTGTCAATTTTTATACCAAAAAATCTCAAACAAAAAAGGATACCCTTTTTGAGAGTATCCTTTTCATATTTTTTAAGGTATTTATTAACCGCGTCTTTCTTTGATACGGGCTTTTTTACCTGTAAGGTCGCGCAAGTAGAAGATACGGGCTCTTCTAACAATGCCTCTCTTATTTACTTCAATTTTATCAATAAAAGGTGAAGACAAAGGGAATATTCTTTCCACACCTACAGTACCTGACATTTTTCTAATGGTGAAAGTTTCTGTAGATTTGCTGTTTCCTGAACGTTGCAAAACAACTCCTTGAAACAACTGAATACGTTCTTTGTTTCCTTCTTTAATTTTATAATGAACAGTGATGGTATCACCTGCTTTGAAATCCGGCAATTCTTTGTTTATTTCAACCGAATTTTCAACATATTGCATTAATTCCGTTTTTCCCATGATATTAATCTTTTTTAACGTTAACAACTAAAATGAATCGATACTTATTTAATTTTATTTACCACAGCAGCAAAAGCTTCAGGGTTGTTCATAGCCAAATCGGCTAAAACTTTACGGTTAAGTTCGATGTTATTTTTGTGTAATTGCCCCATAAATACAGAGTAGGACATTCCATGCAAGCGAGCGCCGGCATTGATACGTTGAATCCATAGTTTACGGAATTCTCTTTTTTTGTTTTTTCTGTCACGGAAAGCATATTGCTGACCTTTTTCCCACTTGTTTTTAGCTACTGTCCAAACGTTTTTACCTCTTCCGAAATAACCTTTGGTACGATTCAAGATTTTTTTTCTACGTGCTCTTGAAGCCACGGCATTGACTGATCTTGGCATAATTTAATTGTTTTTCATTTCAGCGACTAACTCATTGTCAGTTCTTTTGTGCTGTAAATAATGGTTAATAACTCCTGTTGTTTTTTAATTAAGCAATAAGCATTTCTTTTACACGTTTTTCGTCAGCGGCGCTTACCAAACCTGTTTTGGTCAAATTACGTTTTTGCGTAGTTTCTTTTTTGGTAAGAATGTGGCTGTGATAAGCATGCTTTCTCTTAATTTTTCCCGTACCGGTAAGAGCAAATCTCTTTTTGGCACTTGATTTTACTTTTAACTTTGGCATTCTTTTAATTAATTAATTGATTGATACTAATAATTTATTTTGTTTTAAATTATTTCTTTGGACTGATAATCATAATCATGCGTTTTCCTTCCAACTTAGGCAAAGCTTCAGGTTTTCCATATTCCAATAATGCTTCGGCAAATTTCAATAAAATGGCTTCGCCTTGTTCTTTGTAAATGATGGTTCTTCCTTTAAAGAAAACATCGACCTTTACTTTACTGCCTTCTTTCAGGAATTTTATGGCATGATTTAATTTGAAATTAAAGTCGTGTTCGTCGGTTTGTGGCCCTAAGCGAATTTCTTTTACAACCACTTTGGCTGTTTTGGCTTTAATTTCCTTTTGTTTTTTCTTTAATTCATAAAGAAACTTCTGATAATCAATGATTCTACAAACAGGCGGATTGGCAGTTGGCGAAATTTCCACCAAGTCTAACTGCTGCGCTTCTGCCATTTGTAAAGCTGCTTTGATATTGTAGATACCTGCTTCTATGTTATCTCCAACCAAACGCACCATGGGAGCATCTATTCTTCCGTTGATTTTGTGCAACTCCTCTTTTTGGGGCGGTCCTCTTCTGATTCTATTGGGTTGAAATGGTGTTGCTATGGCTATTTCCTCCTCTACGTTATTTATTGATTATTTACTTAAAAGTTCTTTTATTTCTTTATTAATTAAAGCTGCAAATTCATCGATTTTGAAGCTTCCCAAGTCTCCCTGAGACTGTTTTCTTACCGAAATGCAGTCTTCATTTTCTTCTTTTTCTCCTATAATAAGCATATAGGGTATCTTCTGCAATTCAGCGTCACGTATCTTTTTGCCGATTTTTTCATTTCGATTATCTATGCTTCCTCGCAGTTCAAAATCGGACAGCAAAGATAAGACTTTTTGTGAATATTTTTCATATTTTTCACTAACAGGCAAAATAATAAATTGTTCAGGGCTTAGCCACAAAGGAAATTTTCCACCTGTGTGCTCAATCAAAACAGCTACAAAACGCTCCATGGAACCAAATGGCGCACGGTGTATCATTACCGGACGGTGTTTTTGGTTGTCTTGTCCGATATATTCTAAATTAAACCTTTCGGGAAGGTTGTAATCCACCTGAATGGTTCCCAATTGCCATTTTCTGCCAATGGCATCTTTTACCATAAAGTCCAATTTAGGCCCGTAGAAAGCTGCTTCGCCTATTTCTGTTGTCGTATTCAATCCTTTTTCGGCAGCCGATTCTATGATGGCTCTTTCTGCTTTTTCCCAAATTTCGTCGCTTCCAATATATTTGGTTTTATTTTTGGGGTCGCGCAAAGAAATTTGTGCCGTAAATTCCTGAAAATCCAAAGTTTTGAAAATGTACAAAACAATGTCTATAACCTTGCAAAATTCTTCTTTCAATTGTTCAGGCGTACAAAAAATATGGGCGTCGTCTTGGGTAAATCCGCGAACACGGGTCAATCCGTGAAGTTCGCCGCTTTGTTCGTAGCGGTAAACTGTTCCGAATTCTGCCAATCGTACCGGTAAATCTTTGTATGAATGCGGTTTTGTCGCAAAAATTTCGCAGTGGTGGGGACAGTTCATCGGTTTCAACAAAAATTCTTCCCCTTCTACCGGCGTAGCAATCGGTTGAAAGGAATCTTTTCCGTATTTTTCGTAGTGTCCAGATGTTTTGTACAAATTAATATTTCCAATATGCGGCGTCACCACTTGGCTGTATCCGTATTCACGTTGAACTTTTTTCAAAAAGTTTTCCAATCTTTCGCGCAAAGCAGCGCCTTTTGGCAACCACAAAGGCAAACCTTGTCCCACGTTTTGTGAAAAAGCAAACAATTCCAATTCTTTTCCCAATTTACGATGATCCCTTTTCTTGGCTTCTTCCAAAAGCAACAAATAATCATCTAATTCTTTCTTTTTGGGGAAAGTTATGGCATACAAACGGGTAAGCTGTTTACGGTTTTCATCGCCGCGCCAGTAAGCGCCAGCCACCGACAATAGTTTAATTGCTTTGATTGCCGAAAAATCGGGTAAGTGTGGCCCACGGCACAAATCAACAAAATTTCCTGATTGGTAGAAGGTGATGCTTCCATCAGGCAAATCGTTGATTAATTCCAATTTATATTCTTCGCCTTTTTTAGAAAAGTAGTCAAGCGCCTCGGCTTTGGTTACATCTTTGCGAACCATCGCATGTTTTTCGGCCACTAATTCCTGCATTTTCTTTTCTATAGCAGGAAAATCTTCCGAAGAAATTGTTTTTTCGCCAAAGTCAATGTCATAATAGAATCCGTTTTCAATAGAAGGGCCTATTCCAAATTTCGCATTCGGATAAAGAGCTTCCACAGCGGCGGCCATCAAGTGCGCAGACGTGTGCCAAAAAGTATCTTTTCCTTCTGCATCGTTCCATGTGAAAAGTTTCAGATTGGCATCGGTTTCAATCGGACGCATCAGATCGCGAACTTCATTGTTTACTGAAGCAGCTAAAACATTACGAGCCAATCCTTCGCTAATACTTTTTGCAATATCCAAAGCATTAGATCCTTTGGGGTATTGACGTACTGAACCATCCGGCAAAGTTATATTTATCATCATCTGAAAATTTTAAATATTTCAATATCAGATTTATAAAAACAAAATCAAGACATTTCTATAGAAGTGCAAAGATACACTTTTTCTCAAAATATTGAAAATTAAGAGAAAAAGTAACCTATATTTCTTAAAAAGTTTCATTTTCAGATACGTTTAGAAAAAAATAAGCGTTTTATCCGGGTACTTTCATAGAAACATTTATAATATTATTTGCATATTTATGCAATAATTCAGACATTTGCATAAAAATAGAATTTATGAGTATATACACTATTTTATTGTTAATAAGCGTTGCCGGTTCTTTGGTTGGGCTATGGAAAATATTTGAAAAAGCAGACAGAAAAGGTTGGGAAGCCATTATTCCAATATACAATCTTTACGTTTGGATTAAAATTACCGATAAAAGCGCTTGGTGGTATTTGTATGTTGCTATTCCGTTTATAAATATTTTTGTTTTTCTGTTATTGGTTGTAGAACTTGTAAAATGTTTCAAAAAATTCGGTTTAGGCGCCCAAACCCTTGCAGTACTTTTTCCCTTTGTTTACCTCCCCTATTTAGGTTTTTCAAAAAAAGAGCAATATACAAGCCCCGACAAATTGCCGGTTTACAAAAAATCACAAGTTCGCGAATGGGTCGATGCCATTGTTTTTGCCGTAATTGCCGCTACCATTATCCGTACCTTTTTTATTGAAGCTTACACAATTCCCAGTTCGTCGATGGAAAAATCTTTGCTCGTCGGCGATTTTCTTTTTGTAAGCAAATTGTCTTATGGCCCCCGTATACCCAATACGCCTTTGGCTGTTCCTTTGGTACACCATACTATGCCTCTTACCAAAACCGTGCCTTCTTATTTGAATTGGATTAATTTGGATTACTATCGTTTTCCCGGTTTGGGAAATGTAAAAAGATATGATGCTATTGTGTTCAACTATCCAGATGGTGATACACTATGCACAGCTATACAAAGTGAACAAAGTTATTATGCTTTGATAAGAAAGTATGGCCGTGATGTGGTTTGGAACAATCCGGGCACGTTTGGCGATGTGATTACTCGTCCTGTAGACAAACGTGAAAATTTTATCAAACGTTGCGTTGGTTTGCCGGGTGAAGATTTACAGATAATCAACCAAGATATTTATATTAACGGTAAAAAGATAGAAAAACCTGAAAATTCACAAGTTACTTATCGCATACAAATAAAAAATGGCACTTTTCTTGATAGAAAAGTACTTGAGAAACTGGATGTTTCGGAAGAAGACCTGTCCCACATGGCTATATTCCAATATGTTTCGGTAAATAAGGCAGAAATGGCCTTTTTAAAAAATTCACCCTATGTATTGGATTTAAAACCATTGCAAATGGACAATAAACCTGATATAAAGTTCAACGAAACAGACTCTTCTCAAAAAGTTCTTTGTCAAGTTTTGTTCGACCCGCAAGCTTTGGGATCGGGAATTTTGCAAAATGCGCTCTCACCGGAATTAATCACCAGCTTACTGAGCAATCAGTCATACACATTACCTTTTACCGAAAAAAATGCGGAAATTCTGGCTAAAAGCCCTAATATTGAAAAAGTAAGCCGCATTGTTTTTGTCAATGGTTTTTACGATGAAGATATTTTCCCTCACAATACCAATTATGCATGGAATGTAGATTTCTTCGGGCCTTTGCATATTCCGAAAAAGGGTGAAACCATAGAATTGACCGAAAAAAATATACTGTTCTACGAAAGAGTGATTCGTATTTTTGAAGGGAATCCCGATTTTGTTGTGAGAAATGGAAAATTTTATCTTAACGGAAAAGAAATACACAGCTATACCTTTAAAATGGATTATTATTTTGCCATGGGTGACAATCGCCATAACTCGGCAGACAGCCGTTTTTGGGGCTTTGTTCCCGAAGATCATCTGGTAGGAAAAGCATCGTTTGTTTGGCTTTCGTTGGACAAGGACAAAAAGTTCCCCAAAAATATCCGTTGGAGCAAATTGTTTAGATTAGTTGAATAAAATAAATTAACCTTAAAATATAATCCATAATGAAAAAAGCAAAAATCTACACTCCGAAAGGAACCATGTTGGTGGAATTTTTTGAAAAAGATGCCCCTAATACTGTCGCTAATTTTGTGAATTTGGCTAATAACAAATTCTATGACGGATTGACATTCCACAGAGTTATCCCTGATTTTGTAATTCAAGGCGGATGCCCTATAGGTAACGGAACGGGCGGACCGGGTTACAAAATCAACTGCGAATTGACCGGAGACAACCAATACCATGATAAAGGTGTTCTTTCTATGGCTCATGCCGGAAGAAATACCGGTGGGTCTCAGTTTTTTATCTGTCACAATAGAGAAAACACTCAGCATTTGGACAGACAACATACTGTTTTCGGCAAAGTTGTGGAAGGTTTGGATGTAATAGACCTTATACGCCAAGGCGATACCATTGATAAAATAGAAATTATTGAAGAAAACTAAATAAATATAAACTATAAAAACTTGAAAAACTATGTATGTAGGTATTAAAATATTGATAGCAGAAGATGATCCGAATTTAGGCACCGTTCTGCGCACTTATTTGAGCCAAAAAGGATATTCCATATTCTTGGCTACAAATGGGCAAATGGCTGTCGATATATTCAAAACAGAAGCTATTGATTTATCAATCGTTGACGTAATGATGCCAACAAAAGACGGCTTTACGGTTGTAAAGGAAATAAAAGAAATGAGCGCCAAAGCGCCTATTATTTTCCTTACGGCAAAATCGCAATCGGAAGACAAAATCAAAGGATTTGAAGCCGGCGCCGATGATTATATTACTAAGCCTTTCAGCATGGAAGAGCTTTTAATGCGTATCCAAGCTATTTTAAGAAGAACCAAAGAAGATAATATTGAAGGAGTATCTATTTTCCAAATCGGGAAATATACTTTTGATTTTACCCGTCAGATATTGGTTTTTGAAGGGCATGAACAAAAAATCACTTCAAAAGAATCTGAATTATTGCGCGTTTTCTGTATGAATGTAAACAAATTGGTAGACAGAGGTTCTGCGTTGCACAAAATATGGAAAAACGATAGTCCTTACAACGCTCGCAGCATGGATGTGTATATTACCAAATTACGTAAATATTTGAAAAAAGACCCGAATTTGGAAATTGTAAATGTACACGGAGTTGGGTTTAAACTTTGTGAAAGAAGTTAATACAATACAAAAATCAATCGAAAGCTTGCTCAAAAGGCAAGCTTTTTGATTTTAAAGAGATTTCATTTACCTTTGTCAGAAAATATTAGACCATGATAAAAGCGTTTAAAGCCTACGATATACGAGGTATTTATGGAACCGACCTAACCCAAGTCCAAGTCTATAAAATAGGATTTCATTTGCCTGCTTTATTCAATGTAGATACTATTTTAGTAGGGCGCGACATGCGAGTTTCTTCCCCTGAAATATTTGAAACCCTTTGCAAAGGGATAACCGATGCCGGTTGTCATGTACATAGCTTGGGGCTTTCCACAACACCATTTGTATATTGGGCTACGGCAAAATACGGATATTCGCTTTCAGTAATGATTACGGCTTCGCACAACCCAAAAGAACACAACGGATTGAAAATTTCGGGCACCAATGCTGTGCCCATTGGTTTCGATTCGGGTTTAAAAGAATTGCAAGATCTTGTGGAAAATCAAATCCCTGAACCGAAAGCCGCCAAGGGAAATGTCACTGAAAAAGATTTTTACCAGCAGTATATAGACTTTCAAAAACAGTGGATAGCTGACTATTCCGGCCTCAAAATGATTATCGATTGTTCTAACGGGATGGCGTCGCTTTTTGCAAGAACGCTTTATGGAAATTCCCCCATTTATTTGTTCGACACTTTGGATGGCAATTTTCCAAACCACGAGCCCAACCCATTGGAAGCCGAAAATATCCGGGACTTGCAGAATAAAGTCATAGCAGAAAAAGCCGATATCGACATTATCTTCGACGGAGATGCCGACCGTGTGATGTTTGTCGATGAAAAAGGGCAGTTTATTTCTCCCGATTTATTAATTGCAGTTTTGGCTCGCCATTTTCTGACAGAAAAACACCAGGGTGCCAAAGTTTTACAAGATATAAGGACTTCAAAATCGGTAACCGAAGAAGTGGAGCGTTTGGGTGGAAAAATGGAAATGTGGCGTGTAGGGCGCGCTTATGCCGCCCTGAAACTTCGCGAAATTGATGGATTGTTTGGCGGCGAATTGGCCGGACATTACTATTTTAAAGACTTTTTCTATTCCGATTCAGCCTTTTTGGCCTGTTCTTTGTTGTTAAAACAATTCCAACAGGCTAAACAACAAGGTTTTCCGGTTTCAGAGCTTATTGCCTCCATAAAAACCTATGCAAATACCGGCGAACTGAATTTTGTCATAGAAAAGAAGCAGGAAGTTATGGAAGCCATCAAAGAATATTTTTTGCAACAGGAAACTCCTATGGCTATTTACGATTTCGACGGTTACAGGATTGAATTCAAAAATTGGTGGTTCAACATCCGTTCTTCCAATACGGAAGCCTATTTGCGATTTATTGCAGAAGCAAAAGAGGCCGCTTTTCTGAACGTAAAAGTTGAAGAATTGAAAGAAGTTTTGAAGCCATTCCTTGCTAATTAAGTTAAAACGATGGAAAAAACCATGAAAATCCTGTCTATTCCACAAATTCGCGAAGCCGATGCTTATACCATCGAAAACGAACCGGTAAAATCCATTGATTTAATGGAACGTGCTGCAAATGCCTGTACAAAATGGATTTGTGAAAATATAAATCTGAACAATCCTTTTGTTGTTTTTTGTGGACAAGGCAACAATGGTGGCGACGGCTTGGCTATTGCACGACAATTGAAAACCCTTTATTCCCAAACAGAGATACGGGTTTTTATTGTTCCTCAAAAAAATCCTTCGCCCGATTTTCTACAAAATCTGGAAAAATTGCAAACACTCAATTCCATTGAAATTACCTTTTTGCAGGAAAACGACCCTATTGAACATTTCCCCAAAAACACCCTCTTTATTGATGCTATTTTGGGTAGTGGCTTGTCGAAACCTATCGATGGCGTTTTGCAAAAATGGATTGCGGAAATCAATAAACAGAATTTGGAAACTGTGATTGCCATTGATGTTTCCACTGGTTTGTTCTGCGACCAAGCCACAAGCAGCGAGCTTATTACGCTTAAAGCAACGCATACGTTGACTTTTGAATTTCCAAAAATTGCTTTCCTGATGAAAGATAATTATCCTTCAGTTGGAAATTTCACCATTCTTCCAATCGGGATTCATAAGCAATACAAAGAAAACGTTAGCACTAACGAATATTTAATTACGGAAGAATTTATAAATAGTTTTCTCAAAAAGCGAGATAAATTTTCGCACAAAGGAAATTTCGGACATGCATTATTAATTGCCGGAAGTTATGGAAAAACCGGTGCTGCGGTGCTGGCGGCTAAAGCCTGTTTGCGTTCGGGTGTAGGTTTGTTGACAGTTCATATTCCTGCCAAAAGTGTCGATATTTTGCAGATTTCCGCACCCGAGGCCATGCTCAGTATCGATGAAAACGAAACTTGCTTTGGCAGTGAAATCCACGATTTTTCTAAATACACAGCTGTAGGGATTGGCCCCGGATTGGGGCTTAACACAGAAACCCGAAAAGCTTTTGCTGCTTTTATCGAAAATTGCCATTTACCTTTGGTCTTGGATGCCGATGCCTTAAATATGCTTTCTTTGGATAAATCGCTTTTGGAAAAACTTCCTAAAAATCCAATATTTACGCCTCATATTGGTGAATTTGAGCGACTGACCGGTAAAAAGCATCTTTCGGCATGGGAACTTTGGAAAGAACAAAAACAATTTGCTAAGAAATACAAGCTAATTGTGATTTTAAAAGGTGCTCACACTTGTATTTGCCTGCCTTCCGGCGAAAGTTTTTTCAACAATAACGGAAATCCGGGCATGAGTACAGGCGGTTCCGGCGATGTGCTGACAGGAATTATCACTGCTTTTCTTGCACAAGGCTACGAACCTTGGCAAGCAGCCGTCATGGGCGTTTTTTTTCACGGGAAAGCCGGCGACAAAGCCGCCAAACTAAAAGGAGAACAGGCGCTTTTGCCTAGCGATATCATAGACCATTTGTAAATTATTTCCTTTCTATTGCAAATTATTTGATATTTAGAACTATGCAAATGTTATCGGTAACACTCCTGAAATTCTTACTTTCTAATCAACTTGAAATAATCCCGTTGTAACCAGTATCTATACATAGGATCTTGCAGGATAACGGCATGGTTTACGATGTCGATAATTTCCCTGTCCATCAAAGTTTGTTTGATGCGTGAAATATTGCC
>JAVBMO010000177.1:0-8174 GCA_031552355.1 Bacteroidales bacterium
CAGCATTCGGTTGTAACGGTTAAACCTGCAGGAACAGGCAATCCCAATAAACACATTTCGGCAAGGTTAGCGCCCTTACCACCCAACAGGTTTTTCATGTCGGCTTTTCCTTCGGCAGACTTTCCACCAAAGAAATAAACAAATTTTGTCATACGTCTTAAGAAATTACTTAATAATTGTTTCTTCTTTTAATCCTATCAAATCAATTTGCAAAGATACGATTTTTTGATAAAAATAGAAAAACTCATTTTTTATGTCTAAAAACACTGAATCTTCTGCCTTGTAAATAAAGATATGAGTGGTCTTGAATCCCCTATGAAATTATGACTAAATTAAAAAAAATGCTAAAAAAGATGAATAGTAAATTGTTTATGCTACTTTGCTTTAGCAATTTCAAATTCCTCTTTAAGTTTGGTGATAACCTCTTTAACACTCCTGATTTTATCGGCAAAGTGTGCATTTGCTCCGGCAAAAGCATAACCTTTGTCCATATTTCCTTTGGAAGCATTATAAAGAGCCATAATGATACAGTATGGGCTTTTTGTGTAATCGCAAGTTTTTATACAGTTGTATGGGCAGCCTTTCGGTTTTTCATTACCTTCATTCACACTGCGGATAAATTCACTGTCAAAAGCGCGCCCTGGCATTCCTACAGGGCTTTGAATAATCATTGTATCGTTTTTAGAAGCGTCTATGTAAACTTGTTTAAAAGCCAATGAAGCATCGCATTCATCTGTAGGAACAAAAATACTGCCCATTTGTACAGCTTTTGCACCAAGTTTCATAAAACGTAGAATATCTTCACCTGACGAGATTCCGCCGGCCGCAATAACCGGAATTTTCTTTTTGTGGCTATACTGAGACACAACGGCAGCTACTTCCGGTACCAAGTATTCAAGAGAATGATTTTCGTCTTCAATTTGTTCTTTTTTAAACCCTAAATGTCCTCCTGCCTTTGGCCCTTCGACTACAATGGCATCAGGAAGATAATTGTAATTATTTAGCCATTTTTCGCAAATTATCTTAGCCGCACGAGTCGAAGAAACTATGGGGACTAAACATGTTTTGCTTTCAGGGGTAAGATAAGACGGCAAATCCAGAGGCAAACCTGCTCCTGAGAATATTATATCCGCTTCTTCAGATATTGCAGTACGAGCCATATCTGCATAATTTGACATGGCAACCATAATATTCACACCAATAATGCCTTTGGTTTTTGAACGTGCCTTGCGAAGTTCCTCTTTAAGCCCAAAAATACTATTTTCCTGAAAATTTCCTAAGTGTTCTTTATACAGCAGCCCCATTCCTGCACAGGATATAATTCCTACACCTCCTTCATTAGCAACGGCAGAAGCCAGCCCTGAAAGAGAAACTCCCACGCCCATGCCACCTTGGATAATCGGCAATTGGATTTTCTTATCTCCTATAAAAAATGATTCCATTACTGTTAAAAGTATACCATGATATTGTATTATAAACGTTCATGGTGTATTAATATTACACAAAAAAGTTGATTTTGAGGTCAATTTGCTGATGAGAAGCTCCACCAAACAGAGCAAAACAAAGCACATAGCTATGAAAGATTCAATATAAACTCCATTGTTGAATTTGCAAAGGTACAAAACTATTTTCGGATTTCTATTTTTTTATGTGTATAATAAAAGGAAGGCTTGCTTAACAAGGTTAAACAAGCCTTCCTTTACTATTTCTATTGTACTAATTTTGTGGATAAAACAGCATATAATCTTTATCACTATAGAACAATTTCAATTCTTTTTCTGTAACCCAAAAAGCTTTTATTTCATAGAAACTATCAACATACCTATCGCCATCGCTACCAATAAATTCACCTACTTTTGTTCCACCAAATGAATGTATATACATTTTTGAAGTAGAAAAATCTATTGTATAATTGCCGGAAAGTTTGTTTGATGTTGAATAGGTTTGTAAAGTGGTTTTTGAATCAAATGATAATGTGAAATAATTTTCATCATAGTTTCTTGCTGCGGCTTCAATTACGTCTTCGGTTTTAGAATCGCCGAATCCAAACAGTTTCCATTTGATATTATAAAAAGCAATGGAATCCAATTCTGTATTTCCCTTTAACACAAAGGGTATGGTATCCTCATTTTCAGTTATAATATTTTGCGTATCATTATCTTCTTTTTCCTTGGAACAACCTGAAAATATTATTACTAAGGGAATTATCAAAAGAAATTTAATCGTTTTCATTGTTGTTGAGATAGGCATTAATTTTGCTAAAATTACTTTTATTCTGAAAAACATTGCAAATGTAATAAACATTTTTTTTAAATCTTAAAATCAATCATTACCCCAATATCTTTTAATTCAACAATTAGAAGTATATTTGCCAAAGAAATAAAAGTACCGAAAATTGAAGCAGAAACACCTTTTATATCTGTTGTTATGTCTGATTTTGCCGCTTTGTTCCATGGCGCAAGATATTCATTTTTCGCAACCAGTGGCTTCGCCGGTGCTTTTGAACCCTGCCAACAGCGGGCTTTTTCAGGGTAAATTTCGCGTGGGAGCCATTTGTAGAAATCAGTGGGCAAGTGTGGCAAAATCCTATCAAACGTATGGTTTTACGGGGGAAATGGTTGCCTTGCAACGTCGTTTTCAGCGCGACGGAATTGGGGTTGGTATTAGCTTTATGACCGATTTTGCCGGAAGTTCACGCTATGGAAGTACCGAAGGCGGCGCCAATGTTTCCTACTTTAAATCATTAAATAAGAAAAAAGTACATTTATTATCGTTGGGAGCTAATTTTAGTTTTGGGCAAAAAGGTTTTTCAACCGAAAATATGGTTTTGCCTTCGGGGGGAACCGAAGAAAATTTTGAAAATACTTCCATTACCTATCCATCTTTGGGACTTGGTTTGGCTTGGCAATACGAACTGAACAAGGAAATATTTTTTCAGGCCGGTGTGGCGGCTTTTCATTTGAACCAGCCGTCGTTGGATTTTTTTCTTTCCAGCGATGAAAAGTTACCCATCAGAACGGCTTTCAACTTTCAGTCCGACATGCGGCTTTGGGATAAACTCGCCCTTGTGCCTTCGGTATTTTTCCAACAACAGAAAAATTCTTTTGAAGCGCTCTATGGCACAGATTTAAAATGGTATATCAAAGAAACCTATTTTACTTATTTCACTTTTTCGGGCGGTTTGTATTTCCGCCAATCCGATGCTTTGGTACTAGCTTTGAAAAGCGAATACAATGCCTGGCAATTTTTTCTGAGCTACGACACCAATCTGTCATCTTTGAGAAAAGCCAGCAACACCATTGGTTCATTTGAAATTGCCGTGCTCTATATTTTTCAGAAAAAACGAAGGTTAGGCAGTGGCGAAATTCCTTGTCCGGTTTTTTAAAGACAATAGATTGAACGTAAGTATAATACTCTAAAAGCAATTTTTTAGGAAAAGTAAAAATGAATAAAAAAATAACAATTAAAAAAAGGCTTAGTACATTCTACCTTCCGTTTCTCTGCTTTTCTGTCGGAGTTACGGCATTGTATACAGTCTTACACTGGTTGTTGATAATAGAACTCAATCTTTTCCACCTCAAAGAAATGTATCTTATCTTTTTGTTACCGGCATTGATAGCGTTTTTGATTACAATGTTCTATTTTTACAAGCGGATTCAACTTTTTAAACTTTTGCATCAAAGGGATCTTTTTCATTGTTTTGTTTGCATGACTTTTTTGGCATTACCTATGGGGATTTTACAGAACTATTTGGCAAAAAGCATGGGAGAAATGATAGTATTGGAATACCCTTCACAAATAGACATACAACATCCAGCTAAGTATTATTCTATTAAACAAGCCTTTGTTCCTAACGCAGGTGAGGGCATTTCATATAGTTGGAAAATGGCAGATAATGATGGACGTAAATTCAGTGCAAATATTTACTTCGCTATTCCTTTGTATGATAGCATCTGTTCGCCCTATACTCCGCACAAGAAAAACATTTGGATTGTAAAATCCTTTTCTGAAAGATTTTATAACTCTCGTTTAGAAAAAGAAACGGAAATTAAGCGGATGAACGCTTTTTTTGATTCCTGTTGTAAAAAATTCAAACATTACAGCTTTCAAACCCACTATCTCAAAAATGCGATTGATTCAGATGACTATCCTTATTACGCAGAAGCAGTAAACAATGCCTATTCTCTTTCGGACAAGAACCAATGTATTATCTTAAAGGAAGAAGAAGGCGATTATAAATCTAGATTAGGTGCCGGTTTCCAATGGTTTTTAGGAACATTCTTATTCGGAAATTTTATTTGGTTTCTGCTTGTTTGTTTCACCCCTATTGACCCATTACCATTCGAATGCTTTACATCCAAAGAGTTGCGGGCTGAGGAAAAAGCAATGGAAAAAGAATATAAAATGGAATGGTGGAGACTTTTTATTCCTACAAAAAAAATATGGGCAACCCCACTGATTCTAGATCTCAATATACTTATTTTTGTCGTCATGCTTTGTTGTGGTATTGATTGTTTCAATCCCCAAGCTAAAGAATTATTGGCCTGGGGTGGTTTGTATAAACCCTTAGTAGAAGACGGTCAATATTGGCGACTACTCACAGCACTATTTCTTCATTCAGGAATCTTACATTTAATGTACAATCTCATTATATGCATTCTTATAGGTCTATTTTTGGAAGTCTTTGTTGGTAGTGGGAAATTAATGATTATTTATTTACTGACAGGTATTATTGGTGGATTGAGTAATTTGTGGTTTAACGAGCCTACAGTGAGTGTCGGCGCATCAGGGGCTATTATGGGAATTATGGGTTTATCTCTATCTTTAGTCTTAATAAAATATTTCGATGATGAATCAATATCTACTTTTATTGGCATAATGGTTGCCATTTTAGCAGGTGCTACTCTTTTTGTAAGTTTATTAAGGAGTAATATTGATATAGCTGCGCATCTAGGTGGGTTGATTTCTGGATTTGTAATAGGTATTGCAGTTTTTCCATGGATAAAAAAACCGAATGAACCCAAAAGAAAAATAAAACAATGGCAAAGTTCTCAAAATAATATCAACATAGAATAATGGCTTCTAAAAAAGCTGAAAAATAAACGTAAAAATATAGCATTAGCAAATTAACATGCCTTTCGCCTAATAACAATGAAACATTTACTTCCTTTATGGCTATTGATTACCCTTTCGTTTTGCGGTTTTTCGCAATCGACGGAAGAAATGCTTTTATTGGGAAATGAGGCCAAGGAAGCCGGATTATACCAAACGGCTTACAACCACTATACCAAAGTTTTTAAGAGTACAAAGGATGCCGATGTCGCGTATTTGTGCGCCGAAAGCGCCCGTCAGGCCAACAACTATGAAAAAGCCTTGCAATGGTACAGTACCTATTTATCCATTCCTCAAAACGGACAGGAAAATCCTTTGGCTTATTTCTACAAAGCCCAAATGTTGCAGCATGTGGAAAAGCTACGCAATGCCATCGATACTTTCAATTTGTTTATCCAGCTGCCTAATGTGGATAATTTGTTTTACCAAAAAGCGCAAAAGGAAATTGAGGCTTGCCAATGGGCTTTGCAAAACCAAGACACGGCAGAGGTTGCCATAGAACATTTGAATAACCGGGTGAATACCAAAAACAGCGAAAGCAGCGCTTTGCTGTATTCCGATAGTTTGTTGTTGTTTGTTTCTTTGCGTTCGCTTTCGCCAAGCAATTCTCAGAACGACAATTTTATGGATGAATTGATCCTTTCAAGCCTTTATCAATCAATAATTGACAAAAGGGGGCGTTTTGGTGTTGCCGACCTGAACAAATGGAAAATCAGTTCGGAAGACCAACATTTGGGCGGTTTCTGTTTCGACCGGAAAAATAACCGCATATATCTTTCCTATTGCCATATAGAAGGATTTAAAGCCGGAAATTGTGAAATATTTTTTTCGGATTTGAAAAACGGCAAGTGGAGCAAACCCCAAAAATTGTCTGAAGAAGTGAACCAAAATGGCTTTAGCAGCAGCCAGCCTGCGGTGGCTTACGATGACAACAAAGTGATTCTGTATTTCAGTTCCAACCGTCCCAATGGCTTAGGAAGCTTTGACATTTGGTACAGCCTGATAGAGGGCGATAAATGTTCACCTGCCGTCAATTTGGGAACACCGGTAAATACCGAGGGGAACGAAATTACACCTTTTTATCACCAAGATTCAGCTTGTTTATATTTCAGTTCCGACAACCATCCGGGTTTTGGCGGCTACGATGTGTTTGTTGTCAAAGGGAAACGGAATACTTGGGAAAAGGTGAAAAATATGCACAAACCGGTCAATTCGCCTGCCAACGATTTCTATTTCAACATAGATTTTAATAATTCGGAAAAAGGCTTCATTACCTCGAACCGGAAAAGTTCCTACCATATTGAAAACGAAACATGTTGCAATGATATCTACCGCTGGAAAACCGCACAAAAAGCCACGCCCGAAATACAATTCGACACCCTGCCAAAGAAAATTGTATCCGAAAAACCTTCAGGAAAGAAAGATGAAATCCGTTCGCTTTTGCCTTTATCGCTCTATTTTCACAACGACGAACCCAATCCCAAAACCCTGAAAATAACCTCAGAGGAAACTTATTCCGAAAGCCTTCACAAATACAAAGAGAAAAAACCGCTTTATTTGAAAGCCTTTGAAAAGGATTCCAACAAAGTGAAAGAACAAAAGGATATTGAAAATTTCTTCAGCAAAAAAGTCGATTCGTCTTATAAATCGCTGACCCATTTTTTCGATTTGCTTTTCGAGGATTTATCTACAGGGCATCATATTATTTTAACGGTAAAAGGCTATGCAAGTCCTTTGTATATTGATTCTTACAACGAAAATCTTTCCAAACGCAGAATTTCTTCGCTTGTCAATGAATTGCTGGCCTACAAAAACGGAGAAGTCAGACAATACCTAAACTCTGAGAATGCTTCGCTAGAAATTGTAGAATTGGCTTTGGGCAGTTCTACTGCCGATAGTTTGGTAGGAAGAAATCCCGCCGATGTAAAAAGTTCCATTTATAGCATTGAAGCAGCCCAAGAGCGTAGGGTAGATATTTTAAGCTATAGCTATAGAACCGACGACAGTACTTCAAATCAACCTTTACCAATTCTTGAAATAGAAAATACTTTGTTCAGTTTGGGATATATTCCGGCAAAGAAGAAGTTGTTTTTTGAAATTCCATTAAAAAATAACAGTTCCACAACTCAAGAAATTGAATACATTGATGCGGCCTGTTCCTGCATAAAAGTCAACTATTCCAAAATTTTGGAACCTCATAAAAACGTAATCCTGACATTGGAAATAGACAGTTCTAAAGGCAAAAAAGGAAGCTCGGTAATTGTTCCGTTGTCCATTAAACTGAAATCCGAAAAAACAAGCAAAACTTTGTTTGTGGAATATTCTATTGATAATTAGCGAGGTATTATTCCCCTACCCTTTCAACAACTGAAGGAAATAAACATCTATTGGACTGCCCTTGACACAAAGCCATTCCTTTTTTGTACCTGTAATTTCGAAGCCTTGCTTTTTAAACAAATTCAAACTCTGTTCGTTATTGACAGGAATTTCGCAATACAGTTGATGCAAATGCAATATATCAAACGCATAACATATAAGTTCTTGCAAAGCTTTTCCGGCAATTCCCTTATGGCGATATTGTGGCATCAATAAAATTCCCACTCCGGCACGTAGATGCTGTGGTTCAAAATCATACAAATCGACCATACCGGCAGTAAATTGAGCCCCATCTTCTTCGTAATCAATCATCAGACGTAATTGTCTGTCAGTATAAATGTCAGAAGCCCGGGCGCTTAAAATATATTGCTCTAACTGATAACGGGAAAACGGCGCATGAGTGCTTCCCAAATACCATAAATCTTGCTCGTTTTCAGCTTCGTATAGCAAATCCAAATCAGAAGGTTCTACAGCTCTTAATTTAATATTCATAAAATCAATTAAATTTCAATAACACCTTCAAAAACCTTTGCTGCCGGCCCTTGAAGAAATACATTTTCAAACCCTCCTGCAGCCGTTTTTTCAAAACTTACCGACAATTTCCCGCCCAAAGTTTCAATTTCCACTGTATTCAAATCCGGCTTAAACAAAGAAAATGTCAATGCCGAAGCCGTTACTCCCGTTCC
>JAVBMO010000051.1:0-10880 GCA_031552355.1 Bacteroidales bacterium
GTCAAAAAAGTTCAATTACCTTCCTAACTCTCACACAACATAAAGGTGAACCAGATTCACCGACTTTTTATACTGACAAATCTTCCTAAAGGAAAGTCTATGATTTTTAGCCCTAATCAGAAGCTTTTGAAGATTTCAAAAGAAACTTGCTGTTCTCTCCTTCTCTTTTTCAATCTACAGTTTCCCTTTCAAAAACTGTCCTGTGTAAGATTTTTTACATTTCACCAAATCTTCAGGAGTACCTTCAAAAACAACCGTACCCCCATTTTCTCCGCCTTCGGGTCCCATATCTATAACCCAATCTGCTATTTTGATAATGTCGGTGTGATGTTCTATAATGATGATAGAATGCCCTTTTTTGATTAGCGCTTCGAAGGAACGGTTCAGCTTTTTGATGTCATGAAAATGAAGCCCGGTAGAAGGTTCGTCGAAAATAAACAATACAGGTTTTTCGGCATTGCCTTTCGATAAAAAGAATGCTAATTTAATCCGCTGCGCCTCGCCGCCACTCAAAGAGGATGAAGACTGTCCCAACTGTAAATACCCCAAACCCACATCTTCCAAACATTGTAATTTATGGGAAATACGTTGCGTTATGGTAGAAGTATCGGAAGAAAAGAATGCCAAAGCTTCGCTGACGGTCATCTGCAAAAGTTCATGAACATTTTTATCTCGGTATTTTACCTCTAAGACTTCTTCTTTGAAACGGGTGCCCTTACATTCTTCGCAAAGCAAATGTACGTCGGACATAAACTGCATTTCTACGGTAATTTCACCTTCGCCCTCACAAACTTCGCATCTTCCGCCGGGAACATTAAACGAAAAGAATCCGGGTTTATAGCTGCGTTTCTTTGCCAAAGGCTGTTCGGAATACAACTGACGGATGTCATCGTAGGCTTTTAAATAAGTTACGGGATTGGAACGCGAAGAACGTCCTATGGGATTTTGATCAACCAGTTCCACATCGGACAAAAGCGCCAAATTACCTTCCACTGAAGAACATTTTCCTGTGTAATTCTCAATTCCCGAAAAGCGTTTTTTCAATACATTATAAAGTACAGTTTTCACCAAAGAAGTTTTCCCGGAACCGCTTACACCTGTAACTACCGTAATGGAATTCAAAGGAAATTTCACTGTGATATTCTTGAGGTTGTTCTCCCAAACATTAATCAAACGAATAAATTCCGAACCTTTCCGGCGTTTATTGGAATATTCTATTTCTTCTTCGTTTCGCAAATATTTTGCCGTCAATGTTTGTATTTTGGGTAAAAGCATTTCTTCGAAAGTGCCGCTAAAAACCACCTCTCCACCATTCCTTCCGGCCAAAGGCCCAATATCAATGATGTAGTCGGCAGTGCGGATAATTTCTTCGTCGTGTTCCACCACAATTACCGTATTTCCTAAATCGCGCAACTGCAGAAGTACATGTATTAAATTTTGCGTATCGCGTGGATGAAGGCCAATACTAGGCTCGTCCAAAATATACATGGAACCCACCAAAGAACTTCCTAAGGATGTCGCCAAATTAATCCGTTGGGACTCCCCACCGGAAAGCGTATTCGAAAGGCGGTTAAGGGTCAAATAACCCAAACCAACATCCAAAAGATATTGAAGGCGATTTTGAATTTCTTTCAAAATACGTTCGGCAATTTTTTGTTCGTGGTCTTCCAAATTGAGGTTTTCGAAAAACAGGCTCAAATCGGAAACCGGCATCAAAACTAAATCAATAATAGACCGTTTGTTAATTTTGACATAAGACGCATCCGCGCGCAAACGGGTTCCATGACAATCGGGGCAAACGGTTTTCCCCCGATAACGCGCCAACATAACCCTGTATTGAATTTTGTACGCTTCGGCTTCAATGGCTTTAAAAAAGGCATAAATACCTTCCGCATGTTTAGTTCCATACCAAAGCATTTCCTTTTGTTCTTTATTCAACTCACAATAAGGCTTGTGTATGGGAAATCCAAATTTCGGTGCAGCCAAAACAAAACGGTCTTTCCATTCGCTCATTTTTTCGCCACGCCAACAAACTACCGCATCTTGATAGATGCTCAAAGTTTTGTTAGGCACCACCAAATCTTCATCAATGCCGATGATGGAACCAAAACCCTCGCAGGTTTTACAAGCGCCGTAAGGATTGTTAAAACTAAAAAAGTTTTCGTTGGGCTTTTCAAAAGTAATTCCATCTAATTCAAAACGGTTGCTGAATTCCAAATTTTCAGGTTCCTGTTCTTCATGCAAAATTTGCACACGGCAATTGCCCATTCCTTCAAAGAAGGCTGTTTGTACGGCATCGCCCAAGCGAGCACGTAATTCGTCATCTTCCTGATGAATGGTAATGCGATCGACAAGTAAATCGAACTTTTTCTTCTTCAACGCTTTTCCACTCAAAACATCCTCAATCCTGCTGATTTTGCCATCTAAAATAATCCTTGTAAAACCTTCCTGTTGTAGGATTTCCAATTGCTGTTCAAAGGTTCTGTTTTCGGGCAGGACAATGGGCGACAAAATAAATATTTTGGTACCTTCGGGCAATTCCAATAAAATTTCAGCCACATCGGCAACGCTATGCCGCTTGACTTCTTTTCCCGAAACCGGCGAAAAAGTCTTCCCGATACGAGCATAGAGCAGTTTCATATACTCATAAATTTCCGTAGAAGTGCCCACAGTAGAACGCGGATTCCTGATATTGACCTTTTGTTCTATGGCCACTGCCGGCGAAATCCCCAAAATGTAATCTACTTTGGGTTTGCTCATACGCCCCAAAAACTGGCGAGCATAGGCGCTCAAACTTTCCACATAGCGACGTTGGCCTTCGGCAAAAAGGGTATCGAATGCCAAGGAAGATTTTCCAGAACCGGAAAGCCCTGTAATAACCACCAATTTATTCCGCGGAATGGCCACATCAATATCTTTTAAATTATTGACGCCTGCCCCCTTTATTATAATATATTTTTTAGGATCGTATTGTGAAATATCCATGCTTTTAGCGCTTAGTTATAAGTATGTGTTATGAAGATGATTTATAGTTCAACAATCCAATAGATTAACAGTTCAAAAGATTAGAAATGGTAGGTTGCATCAAATAAAAACCGGAACATGGAAACATCTTTTGGCGAAGAAACCAAACCACTTGTTTTGCTTGTCGTTCCATAGCCTGCTGCTGTATATTCTACTTCTGCTGTAAAAATTAATTTTTCGGAAGCAAAGAAACTCAAGCGTGGCGACACACGATAAACATGGTCAATATTTCCACCACGTCCCCAAAATACACTATTAACTCCCATTTCATCGGAATATCCTAAATTCTTGGCAAATCCTACAAACAGTCCGGGACGCCATTTTCCGGTGCTTTTCGAAATTTCGGACCAAATAGAAAATTGATCTAAATTGGTATAAGTATAGGAATGATTCAGGGTGTCGGCAGTTTCGGCTATTCCGCCCAACATCAAGTGCTCAAACTGATTTTGCCCCCAAACGGCTTCCAATTTCAAATTCCATTTAGGCATTTTGTAGTTCCAAAAGGCAATAGCTGCAAAAGAAGGTACCAAATCATCCTGTTTATATTTTTCGCCATTAAATGTGGCTGACAAACGAGGTTTTAAAACTTTATAGTCGCCACCGAAACCAACTAAATGGGCACCATTGCGGTACTGAACTTGAAGATCAAAATTAGGGATGGCAGAATTAATCAAATAATTTGAACTTGCACCTTCGGGGCCATTATTGCTATTGTCGCGTTGAGCGGCGGCTGTGGCAATAAAACGTAAGCCTGCCACACGGTAAATATAACGTACTTGTACATGGCGCGAAAAAGCATGAAAAGGCGCACCATTGTTCAATGGGCTTAAACCCGGCATCATTTCAGGAACATTCATTGGGTGCCATGTTTGCCCAATTAAAAGGTCACTATTTTTCCAATCCAGCAAAATAAAGGCATGACGCAAACGGAATAAATTAATGGTTCCATTGCTTTGTCCGGAAAAATCGGCTTCCAACAATCCGCGGAATTTAGCACCCAAAACATTAGGTCCGCTAATGGCTCCGCTTAAACGCGAAATAATGGCCAATTGGTTCATCGAAGGCGCCGCATTGATATCATTGCCTTCGGCATCCAATTCTTCATTTTTAGGATAGAACAATAGCATGGTTTCACGGGAATTTTCACTTTGCCGTGTATCCCAATAAATTTGTGTATTCACAAAACCCCCGAATTTAATTCCCCATTTGTTTTCGGTAGGAAAAACCGGAGCCGGATTCGACAAGGAAGCAGTTCCCAAGGTATCGACAGGGGTTTGAGCTTTTACATTCAAACAGATAAAAGTCAAACTGAAAATAAAAAGTATTTTTTTTAGCATAATTGAAAATATTTATGGATAAATAAAAGTTGTGCAAACACCTTTGAGTATTTGCACAACCATTCAATTCATTTATTTCTGATTATTTTTTCTTTAAATTGGCTATCGACAAAATAACGCCCAATGCAACGCCAAGTAATGCGGCAAACAACACCTGGAATTCGCCCGGCAACATAAAAGTAATGGTGTGGGCAGGAAACCAAAAGAAAGGAAGCGTTTTCTTAAATACAAAACCCCATTGCACATCCCAGTTAATGGCTTTGAAAGATTCCGCCATATTGATAGGGCGACTGAAGAAACCTTTTATAGTTCCGCCATTTTTGATAATGTGCATATCGGTAATTTTGTGGAAAGTCATGAAAACAGGTGCAAAAATACAGTTCAATGCAACGCTGGTGGAAAAAGCTATCAACAGTCGTATGCCAAAATTATCTGAAAGAATATTTACACCCATTTTAGCCAAAAAAGCAGGTGTTCCTATCTTGAAAATCATCATGGCCATGCTGATACCCATACCTAAAAATCCCCAAACAATGGCACGGGGCAACAAACCAAAACCTTTTTCGTTGTAAAATCCTTTTGAAATACGCAAACCAATGGATTCGCCGGCTGTTGCCAAAATGGCGAATTTCATAAACGCCATCAGCATAGGATGGTTGTCGGTTGTGGATTTAAACCATTCGTAAGCCGGTTGAAACAGAAAGAATGGCAGGAAAAATGCTATAAAGCAAAGAATAAAAATAAGGTCTTGTTTCTTCATTTTGTTTTGTTTTTGAATTAAAATTGTTTTTTATTGATTTTCTTTTTTCTTACCCATCTTCCAAACTTCCCTATTGATGAAAAATAAAAGGATGGCAACAATTCCGAATACAATCCAGAATTTGAACCCGACTTCTGCACTTTTAAAAAGGAAAACAACCCCCAATATCAGGATTGAAAAAGCTAAAACTATTAGCTTTGAAATATTTTTTGCACTCATAATCTTGTTGTTAAGAATATATTTTGTTAATATTATTTTTGTGCAAAGGTAGGAAAAAGCTTTGGGTTATAAAAACATGGCAAAAATATACTTTACTAAACTATATTCTGGATGAAGATCTTCGCTATTTCTCAAAAAATCCGTACTTTTGCTTAAAATTAAAAAGCAATGTTAAAAGAGCAGAATCAAATATCCGAAAAGTTTCGAGAAAAACTGGAGAATGGTGCGCAACTTATTCTGCATAATGACGATTTTAATACTTTTGACTTTGTGATAGATACGTTGGTGAAAGTTTGTGGACACACTGATTTACAGGCCGAGCAATTGGCGTTGCTGATTCATCATAAAGGGAAAGCCATTGTAAAAAAAGGCGCTTACAATGTTTTGCTATCCATGTATCATTCATTGACTTTAAAAAATTTAACCGCCGAACTTGTTTGCTAATTTATGGAGTGGTTTTGGATTATTTTGTTTTTGATTTTGGGCTTGGGCCTTGTGGCTTTGGAAGTTGTGGCTATTCCGGGAACCACAATAGTGGGTGTTGCCGGACTTTTGATGGTGGGTTATGCCATTTACGAAACCTTTGCGGATTTAGGTTCTTTTGCCGGTTGGTGCGTTGTGGGTTCAACATTGGTAGTATTTGCCATTTTGCTTTGGATTTTCATGCAATCGAAAACATGGAAAAAAGCCAGTCTGCAAACCCAAAACACAGGAAAAGTAAACCTTATTGATACCGAAAAAATTACTGTCGGCGCCACAGGAAAAACCATTTCGCGCCTTGCGCCATCAGGGAAGGCTTCCATTGAAGGACAAATAGTTGAAGTGCAAAGTTTAAATGAATTAATTGACGAAGAAACCGATATTGAAGTCATTAAAATTGACGGAAATAAAATTTTTGTAAAGAAATTAACTAAATAATTGTTTAAATTCACAAATAACATCCATCATTGCCATTGCTTTTAAGCAACGGACTAAAATACAAACAAAACTAAACGGCTTTAGCCCAAACATATTTAATTTTTTAATTAGGCTAAAGCCTCAATGTTGTTCATAACTCAAAACCCGTCAGCTAAAGCAGACAGCAATAATTTTTAAACAGTTTCTAAATAACAAATAAAAAACGTAAAAAAAAATGAATCCAGGATTTCCTATTTTCTTAGCAATCGGCTGCATTGTCGGCTTAATTGTTCTTTTGTATTTTGTCCCTATTGGACTATGGTTTAATGCATTGGTTTCGGGGGTTAGAATTTCTCTCCTGCAACTGATTTTTATGCGTTGGAGAAAAGTTCCACCTCAAATTATTGTCAGAAACATGATTGCCGCTACCAAAGCCGGATTGGATGTAAACCGCAACGAATTGGAAGCGCATTATTTAGCCGGTGGCCGCGTGGGCTCTGTTATCAACGCTTTGATTTCGGCCGACAAAGCCAATATGAATCTGGATTTTAAAACTGCCACTGCCATCGACTTGGCCGGACGCGATGTTTTTCAAGCCGTACAAATGTCCGTAAATCCTAAGGTAATTGACACTCCACCCGTTGCTGCGGTTGCCAAAGATGGTATTCAGTTGATTGCTAAAGCCCGGGTTACCGTTCGCGCCAATATTAAACAATTGGTTGGGGGCGCCGGCGAAGAAACCATTTTGGCACGGGTTGGTGAAGGCATTGTAACTTCCATTGGTTCTGCTGTTTCTCACAAGAGCGTATTAGAAAATCCTGATTCTATTTCCCGTTTGGTTTTGCAAAAAGGTTTGGACTCCGGAACTGCCTTCGAAATTTTATCCATCGATATTGCCGACATCGACGTTGGTAAAAATATTGGTGCTCAACTGCAAATGGACCAAGCCAATGCCGACAAAAATATTGCACAAGCCAAAGCCGAAGAACGCCGCGCAATGGCCGTGGCCCAAGAGCAAGAAATGAAAGCCAAAGCTCAAGAATCAAGAGCTAAAGTTATTGAAGCAGAAGCAGAAGTGCCCAAAGCCATGGCAGAAGCTTTCAGAAATGGTAATTTAGGTATTTTCGATTACTACAAAATGCAAAATATACAAGCGGATACGGACATGAGGGAATCTATTGCCCGTCCGGCAAACAGCAATCAGAATAAAATTGACAATAACAAATAAGATTTTATCTTTTGTAGAAATATAAGATTAAGCGGAAATTAATTTTCCGCTTAATCTGTTTATATAAAGAAGTCGTTTTAAAAGCAAAGACATAAAATGAATGTTGCCCTCTTAGGCTATGGAAAAATGGGAAAAGAGATTGAGAAAATCTTGCTTTCCCGACACCATCAAATAGTAGCCATTATTGACAATTCGGAAGACTGGAACAAACAAAAAGAAGTTTTGCAAACTGCCGATGTCGCTATTGAATTTACAACTCCGGATACTGTGGTTGCCAATATCCGCCATTGCTTCGATTTAAATTTGCCTGTCGTTGTCGGAACTACAGGTTGGTACAAACAGTTGGAAGAAATCAAATCGGAATGCACACACCGAAATCAAACTTTGTTTGTGGCTTCGAATTTCAGCATTGGCGTCAATATCTTTTTTGAATTGAACAAAAAATTGGCGCAAATGATGAACAAATACGAAATGTACGAGGTGGAAATGACTGAAATTCACCACACTCAAAAATTGGATGCACCCAGCGGCACAGCCATTACTTTGGCTCAGGATATTATTACCAATCTCGACCGCAAAAAATCATGGGCTTTAGATTCTGAAAGCTGTCAGGAAGCTTTAAAAATCAAAGCGCTCAGAGAGGAAGATGTGCCCGGAACCCATATCGTAAAATACAATTCGGATATTGATTTTATAGAAATTCACCATGAGGCAAAATCTAGAAAAGGTTTTGCTGTGGGCGCTGTTATGGCAGCCGAATTTATTGCAGGGAAAAAAGGCATTTTTGGAATGCACGATTTACTACTCGTCTGATTTTAAAATACATGAAAGTGGAAAATATTCTTCAGAAAGAAACTGTACAGGAATTTGAAAACCTTTTAAATAACGCCCGCAACATTGTTATTGTTTCGCATGTAAACCCCGATGGCGATGCAGTTGGAAGTATTTTGGCTTTACAAAATATTTTCCAAAACAAGGGATTAAATTCAATTTGCATACTCCCTAATATTTTTCCACATTATTTGAATTTCCTTAAAAATTCGGAAAATATTATTATTGCAGAAAAAAATCAATTGCAAGCTCAACAAACCATTGACAATGCAGACGTTTTGATTCTGTGCGATGCCTCTTCATTCAAACGTACAGGAGAAATCTTAGAACCTTTGTGCAAATCCTCAAAGGCAAAAAAAATATTGATAGACCACCACATAAATCCTGCGACGGAGGAATTCGATTTGGCATTTGCAACACCGTATGTTTCTTCTACTTCGGAACTTTCATTTCTTTTGTTTGAAAAAATTTGGGGAAATATTTTGGACAAAGCCATTGCCGAATGTATCTATACCGGAATTTGCACAGACACAGGCTCTTTCAGCTATTCCTCAAATTTTGAAAATACATATATTATTGTGTCCAAGCTCCTGAAAGCAGGTGTGGATACCGAACAACTTCATTACGAAATTTATAATACCTACAGTGAACGACGAGTGCGTTTGTTGGGTTTCAGCCTTTGCAACCGCATGGTTGTAAATCAAAAATATGGCTACGCCTACATTTATCTAAGCAAAGAAGATCTTCAACAATTTGATTATCAGGAAGGCGATACAGAGGGCATTGTAAACTACACACTTAGTATGACAGGCATCAATGTAGGCGCCTTGCTTACCGAACGTGAAGGGAAAATCCGTATGTCACTCCGTTCCCAAACCAATTTCGATGTAAATCGCTTTGCCAGCACTTATTTTTCAGGTGGCGGACATATCAAAGCATCAGGCGCAACCTCTTACGACAGTATGGAAAATACGATAAAAAAAATGGAAAAAAGTTTACAAAAGGAAATATGTTCTTGATTCATTAAGATTTTTTGTAGAATACGCAAGAAAACATTAGACTTCTTCGGAAAATAGTTTAGTGTAGTTTTTTTATCTTTGCAATATGTTTTACAAGGATATAGAAAAATTGAGTTCGACGCAATTTAAGCGTTTAACTGGAGTTAATTGACCAAATGCTGGAGGTATTGAATGAATCCAAAGCCAAAGCAAGAAAACATCCAAGTCGAGGAACACCTCCCAAATTGAGTAATGCAGACAAATTATTACTCTTGTTGATATACTATCGGGAATATCGCACCCAATTCCATATAGGTGTTACTTATGGAATCTCGGAAAGCCGGGTTTGTGAGATTATTAAGGAAGTTGAAAGTATTTTGATCAACGATTCCCGCCTTCATTTACCCGGCAAAAAGTCCTTGCTAAAAGAAGAAAATCATTTTGAAGTTGTACTGATAGATGTCACGGAAAGCCCCGTTGAGCGTCCTAAAAAAAACAGCGGTTGAATTATTCGGGTACGACAAAGCGTCCTACTCAAAAAACTCAAATCGTTGCCGAGAAGGCAAGCCGGAAAATTCTCTGCACTGCTTTTGACAAAGGTCGTAGGCATGATTGCAAGCTGCTCAAAGATAGCAAAGTATATCTAAAAGATGAATCAAAATGCTTGGTAGACACAGGCTATCAAGGAATACAGAAACTTCATGGCAACAGCGAACATCCTAAGAAAAAGACAAAAAAGAAACCCTTAACAAAAGAAGATAAAAAGCAAAATCAACGGATATCATCTGTAAGAATAACCATTGAAAATATCATCAGGGAAGTAAAAATAGTCAGGATTATTGCCGAAAAATACCGCAACAGGAGAAAACGGTTTGTCCTCAGATTCAATCTGATCGCTGCTATCTATAACCTTAATCTAGCTTACAAATGATTTCCCGAAGAGGTCTAATATAGTATCTAAACCTTATTTATTGAAATGGAATATTTTTCACCATCATTGGCAATAAGCGTATTTGGAAATATCCGGCAAGCTTCGGCCTGTAATTCGTCTGTTTCTTCGTAACGTGCCGAAAAATGGCCGAGCAATAATTGCTTTGCTTGTGCTTTCAGGGCAATTTCTGCGGCCTGTGCTGTGGTGGAATGGTATTTTTCTGTTGCCAAAGCTGCTTTTTCAGCCGTAAAAGTAGCTTCGTGATAAAGTAAATCTACACTCTGGATATCCGGCAAAATAGTTTCGGTGTAGGCTGTATCTGAACAATAAGCATAACTTCTTGATCTTTCACCGGCTTGGGTTAATAGTTCGTTGGCAATTGTTTTTCCATCGACTTCAATATCTTTTCCGTTTTTCAAATCGTGCAATTGGTCAAAGGTCAAGCCCAAAGAACTAATTTGGCTTTTGATAATTTTCCGAGCTTTGGGCATTTCTTCAAATCGGAAGCCCCATGTGGGAATTTTGTGAACCAAAGGAAATGCTTTGACAAAAAAATCTTTTTCTTCACAAATAACCTCCGAAATATTTTCTTGCAAATCAATATATTCGATGGGATAAATAAATTCACTGTTGGCGACATCGAGCAATAAACGGA
>JAVBMO010000181.1:0-2937 GCA_031552355.1 Bacteroidales bacterium
AATTTGAGTTTCAAAATTTTCTTCCAAATAATTAAAAAGAGCCTTTTCACTTTGGGTAAGCGCGTTGAATCCGGCAATTAGGATTTTTTTACCGGACAATTTCTCTTTTGTCAAATCTAAATTTTCGGATAAATATTTATAAGCCATGCCTTTGTAGGCAATATTTTTGGCTTTTAGTTGGGCATTTATCCGGCTGTAATATTCTATCAACGAACGATAAAAATGAAGATAATTTTCTTGAAAATCTGTCCGCTCCGTTCCATCCGGATTCCAAAGGCTGAGCTCTTTTTCGTCGTTCAGGAAAGTAAAAATATTTTCGGCATCGGCCAAATGCAAATCCACATCGTTGAAATCGGAAAGCAGAATATCGCCAAAATGAGCAAATTCACTGAAAGAACGGCTGTTTTCCTTTTCAATATCTTTGTGAATGGCAAAAAGGTCAAAAATCAGAAATGTGGAACTTTGAATTTTGAGCCCTGTAACAAACTGAACAAAGTCTTCGGTACTGTAAATGCTTGGTGGGAAAAAGGGTTTCCCTATTTTTTTTGCCAGCTCGTTTTTCAAAAATAACCCCGCCCGTTTGTTAGGCAAAACGACCACCATATTCGAAAAATCGTTACCCGATTCCAAAATAATTTTCTCAGCTAAATTCTCAAGAAAGTCGCTCATACAAAGTTTTTATATTACATATCTTCGATAGAAAATCCCATAATCAAAGAATTATTGTAGCGAAAAATACTGTAATTTTTGTTACAATAATGCAAAGATAGGAGAAATTACATTAGAATCATGATATTAGAAGTTGCTAAAGATATCTCTGAAAATTTTATATTTTCCCCGAACAGCTTTGCAATTTTTCGGGAGTTCCCACGTCAATCCAATCTGAGTCGGAATGTTCGTAGGCTTGAATATTTTCTTGTTGCGCTTTTTCCAAAAATAAATCAATAACAGAGAATTTGCCTTCCAACAATGAAGTTTGCACCAATCTCGGTTCAATAACTTGAATACCGCTAAAAGCCAAAGATTCTGTTTGTTCTATATTGGGGCATGGAATTTTTTGTTGGTTGGTTTTTGTATTTTTCCATCCCACGAAACGGTTTTCATGAAAAAGCAGATAGCGTGAAGTATTCCGTTTGCTTACAGCCAAAGTGGCGCCGGCATTCTTTTGAACATGCGTATGATAAAGGTCTTGCAAATCTATCTTCGACAAAATATCGACATTGTGCGCCAAAATTGGCTTTTGATTGTCAAAAAACGGAAGCGCTTTTTTCAATCCGCCACCGGTATCCAAAAGCATTTCGCTTTCATCCGACAGGAAAATATCGGCCTCAAATCGGTGGGTTTGAAAAAAATCTTGGACTTGTTCCGCAAAATGATGCATATTTACTACAATATGCGTAAATCCCTGTGATATTAGTTTTTGCAAAAGAATTTCAAGCAAAGGTTTTCCATCTATTTCTACCAAAGCTTTGGGTTTGTTTTCCGTAAGAGGGTAAAGTCGGGTGCCGAGTCCGGCAGCAAAAATCATACTTTGCATTTTATTCAATTGAAAGTTGAAAATTGAAAATTGAAAATGAAGAGGCAAGTGGGATTGATTGTTACCATTCTGAGTTTTTCATTCTTCATTATTAATTAGTTTCGGATTTTGTTTGTGGCGGTCTTTGTCTCGTTGTGTTTTCTTTTCCAAATTCTTTTCCAAAGCTTCTGTTAAATCCACTTCTGTTTGGTTGGCTAAGCAAATAAGGACAAATAATACATCGGCCATTTCTTCGGAAAGTTTGCTTTCCTCTTCTTTGTTTTTAAATGACTGTTCGCCATATTTCCGGGCAATAACACGCGCTAGTTCGCCTACTTCTTCTGTCAGCAGAACCATATTGGTCAGTTCGTTGAAATAACGAACGCCATATTCTTTTATCCAATTATCAACAAGCGTTTGAGCGTTTTCTAAAGTCATTTGCGATTGTTTTAAGCTTTTCCCCATTTATGTCCTTTTACAGCAAAATAAATGATAAATAAATAACATGGAATCAGTATCAGATACGGAATTTGACGAAAATTCTCCATCCCCGTATTTTTCAGGCAGTCGGCAAAGGCGCCGTACAAAAGCGGCATCAGGGCTCCGCCGGCAATACCCATAATCAACAGAGCCGAAGCGGTTTCGGTATGGCGCCCCAGTTTTTCTATGGCCAAAGGCCAAATGGCCGGCCACATCAACGAATGCCCGAAACTTAAAAGGATAATGAAAACAATAGATGTCAATCCTGATGTACACAAGGCAATACTTATCAAAATTATGTCCAAGACGGCGCAAATCATCAAAGCTTTGCTTTGCGAGATAAAACGAGGCATTACACAAATTCCGACCAAATAGCCCAATGTCAGGGCAATAAGGCAATAGGTTCCCAAAGTTGTGGCGGTTTCTTTGGCCATGCCTTGCGATTCGGCGTACAAAGGCAATGTGTCAATGGCAATAACTTCTACACCGACATACAAAAAGAGGCTCAACACGCCCAACCACAAATAAGGATAGCGGAAAATAGACCTGTGCTGTCCGTCTTTTTCCTGTTCGGGAATTTCGGGGCTTATTTCAGGCAGTTTGGCAAAGAAAATCAGGATACCCAGAATGATTAAAGCTGAAGTAATAATCACATAAGGCGTAATAATTTCTTGGGTAAGTTGCGCCAACAGAACTGTTTTTTCGGCGCCTTGTGCAACTGCTATTTGTTCCGAAAGGCTTGTATTGCCGAATAATGCCCTGCTCAGGAAAAAAATCCCAATCATTCCCGCAATTTTATTACAAATGCCCATAATACTGATTCGCCGTGCAGCGCTTTCAATGGGGCCTAAAATGGCGACATAAGGGTTGGTGGCGGTTTGCAATAAAGCCAATCCTGTTCCTTGGGCAAACAATCCGGCCAAAAACAAAGGATAGCTTCC
>JAVBMO010000175.1:0-6143 GCA_031552355.1 Bacteroidales bacterium
CAATACAATCGGAGAACTCTACAAGTCCCGCTGGCAGATTGAGATTTTCTTCCGCGAAATAAAGCAACTTTTGCATATCAAATCCTTCATCGGCACGTCCGAAAATGCAGTAATGATACAAATTTGGACGGCGCTGATTACTATCTTGATTTTAAAAGCGCGAAAGCAATGGCCAAATACAGTTGGCATCTGTCCAACCTGGTAGCTTTTATCAGGTTGAACCTATTTGTCAAGATTGACTTGCAGTATTGGTTGGACAAGCCATTTGAGGAACCGCCCGATGTGGTACCAAAATGCATACAGGGGGTTCTTTTCTAAATTCACTAGTAACCTGAGTTCGATATAAAATGCATTCATTATCAATGCCAAAGGTATTGTATAGTTATATGAATGAGAATTCACCATGTTGTTCGATCCCAACGGGGTCGAATATGACATTTTGTTCCTCTTTTCTATAAATATATAAATCCGTAGGATTTAGCAAGCCTAAAAATCAATAAATTATAATTATTTCTTATCTCGAACTCAGGTTACAAATGATTTCCCGAAGAGGTCTAATCATTGTTCATTAATTATTCATTATGGAAGTCCTGTCAGAGAAAGGTGTCGCGCAGCGACAGACATTTTCAATTGTCAATCAAGAAGCTTCCACCACCTGAATTTTTTCTTCCGAAAAATAAAGTAGGAAAGCCTTTACGGAAGGGGAATTCATTTCTTCCAGCACTTTTTTATAGGTAAGAATTTGTTTGGCGTGTTGTGGCGTATGTACACCGGTTTTAAAATCTATCAAAAGCGTTTCGCCGGGCTTTTGTATAATTCTGTCGGGACGAAGGATTCTGCCTGTCGGCAATACGATTTCAGCTTCGGTTTTCACCAAAAGTTCTTTGCCGAAAAAAGGCGCTACTTCGGGATGGCCGACAAATTGCGTAATGTCCTTGATAAAATCTTCTGCTTTTTCCTGCGGGATAAGCCCTTGCATTTGCATCTGAATAATTTGCGGACGAATATCGTCCTCAGAAAAAATGTGCGACAAGGCTTCGTGAAACAAAATACCGTAAGAAACACTTTCCCGCGCTTTGGCGCTTATTTTATCTTCTTTGGCGGAAGTTTCTATTTTCACTTTTTCCATCCACGGGGTGGAAATAAATTCTTTTACCGTAAACGAATGGCTATTTTCTTCCTTTTGAGACCCCAAAGTGTTCTTCGAACTTCCGAATTCATACACCAACTCATTTTCTTTCCAAAAACCTTTGTCCGAAAGATATTTCCATAGAAAATCCGAATAGGTTTTAAGGGCGTCTTTTTTCCATGAAGAGGTAGAGGTAAAGACGTAAAGCTGTTCGCTTGCGCGCGTAAATGTCACATACAGGACATTCAAAATATCGAGCAAATTCTTTTCCTGCTCCTCTTCATAAACTTCATTGAAATGGGTTTTCCCCAAGTCGGACTTCATTTTAACCAAGGAAACCGGAATGCCCGGCAATTCATTGTGTTCTATAGGAACCCATTTGTTATCGTCATTTTTGGCCGAAGAATCGGCGAAAGGATAAATCACCACGGGAAATTCCAATCCCTTCGATTTGTGGATAGTCATCAGTTCCACGGCATTCAATCCCGAAGGCACTTTTGCCGAAATATCAGACAATTGGCTCTCCATGTCTTCGAGCAACAAATCCAAACTTTGCTGGGGCTTGTCCATCCACGTGGCCAAATAATTCAAAAAAGCCGAAAGGTAAATATCCGCTTCCGTTTGAGAGCCGAATACGCGAACCAACTCTTCTACCAAATCGTACATCGAAAGGCTGTTCAAAATATTTACATCCAAACCAAAGCCCTGTTCGTTCAAAAAGTCGAAAACAGAATAATTCTTTTCTTCCCTGCTTCTGCTGAAAAAAGCTTCCATAGTTTCCAGCGAAATCTTTTTGTGCTTCTGCAAATAACTCAACACTTCTATCTGGGCCACACTTTCCCTCGAATTATGGATTAATTTGAGTAAAGAATGTAAAAACCGGATAAATTCACTGTTATTCAACGAAAATGATTCTGCCGAAAGCAAGGGTATCGGTTGCCCGTCAAGGCTTTGTTCCGACAAAAAAGCAGCAATGGTTTTCAATTGCTTTTTCGACCGTGCCAAAATCACGATGTCGCGATAGGCAAGACCATTCTGCAAACATTTTTGCAAAGTTTCAAACACCTTTTGGCAAGTGTCGGGCTCATACGGTTCCCTTTTATTTCCTTCTTTTTTCACAAATTCTATCCGCACATAGCCGTTTTCCCTCACAGGAATTTGTTTCAGGCCGCCAACCCCGTCTTTTCCCAAATAAATACGTTTGGTTTTTTCGTTCAAAAGTGGCGCAATATGTTCAAAAAAATCGTTGTTGAAGTTCACGATTTCGGCGCAGGAACGGTAGTTTTTGTCCAAAACGGCTTCTTCGAAATTCCTCATCAAAGTTGCTTCCCGTTCCATTTCAAAACTTTGGTTTCCTCGTTTGTAAATCTTAGGCAAATCTACAAATTGCTCCACCTCGCCTTGCCTAAAACGGTAAATGGCCTGCTTTCCATCGCCCACCACCATCGAAAATTCATTTTGCGCCAAATTGTTTTCAACCAACGGCAAAAGATTTTTCCATTGCAGAACCGACGTGTCCTGAAATTCATCAATCAGATAATGTTTGTATTGTTCGCCCAAACGTTCATAAATAAACGGCACCGGCTCGTTCTCCACCACTTCGGCTATCCGCTTGTTAAATTCCGAAATATGCAAAAGGGCGTTTTCGCCTGAATATTGTTCAATAATATGATGCATTTCATTGAGCAAAGCCACCGAGAAAAAGTTTTCCAACAACTGCTTTTGCGAAACGTACAAGGAATATCCGTCCTGAATTTTATGAAAACAATCTCTCAAAAAATCCTTGATTCCATCAATTGCCGCTAACACATGCCCCGAGGGTTTTGAAGAAGTCCAAACGTCTTCTTCTATGGCTTTCAGGACATAAGAATTGGGCGAAATATCCGGTTTCCCTTCCGATAACTTTTTAAAATAAGCGCCAATTCCGCTTTTTGTTTGGTAAAAATCGCTTTCCGAAAGTCCGCTGTCCTGTATTGTTTTCCATGCCTGAACGGCCGTTTCGGTTACCTTTTTTTCAAAGCCAAGCACCTGCTTTTTCACTTGCCCTGAAATTTCCTGAAAATCCTTCAGCGAAATATTTTTCAACCGGCCTAAATATTCCGAGACATCTTCCTTGAATATTTCTTTGGAGATTTTCTTCAAACTGCTTTCTACATGCCAGTTCTTCTCTTCTTCGAAATTTGTGGCGGCAAACTGCACCAAAATATCTGTTAAATCTTTTTCTGCACCTACCTTTTCAACCAACAGCCCCACAGCGGTGGAAAGCAGGTCTTCACTTTTCAATTCCACATCGAAACGCAAAGGGAGGTTCAAATCATAGGCAAATGTGCTGACAATGCGGTGTGTAAAGCTATCGATGGTGCTTACTGCAAAATCAGAATAATGATGCAAAATATTTTGAAAAACCTTACGTGCATTGTCTTTCAATCGATTTTCATCAAAGGAAAGGGTTGTCAGTAAATCTTGCGCCAAATGGTTGTCTTCTAAATCTTTAAAAGCCAATTGATACAACTGGTTCACAATCCGATCCTTCATTTCGTTGGCAGCCTTGTTGGTAAACGTAATGGCCAACACCTGACGAAATTTAGCAGGATTTTTCAAGACTAAACACAGGTATTCCTTTACCAATGTATAGGTTTTCCCCGATCCTGCCGATGATTTGTAAACTTTGAAGTATTTTTGAGAATCCATCAATTGATCCTTTAAAATTTGTAACAACCCGAAATAGCCGGGCAGAATCCCAAATAACTATGAATTTGGAAACCTGCATCAATAGTCCACTGCTCTTGAGCTATGCCAATGCCGAATGAATAAACCGACGGCTGCGAGGCATAAGCCAAACGTGCCGAAAGGATTGATAAAAACCGGTATTCCAAGCCGAATTTCAGGCTCAGGTTTTCAACAATATTTTTCTCCACTTCGGCAAAAGCCGTCAAATCCTGCAAAATATTATACCCGGCGCCCAACTGAAACACAGCAGGAATGCGTTCATCCTCATAAGAATCCCTTTGAATGGAAATGGGATTAAACAAATGAAATCCCAGCCAAAACTCTTTTGTAAAATGGTACTGCATCCCCAATTCAAAGGTAAACAAATTTTGATTGCGAAGATCTTCCGGTTGAAAATAAGTAAACAAATAGTCGAACTGCAAACCTACCGAAAAATTTTTCCCGAATTTTCGTCCATAAGCCAAACCTGCAAATTGTTCGCTATACAATTCATTCCCAAAATGATTATAAACCGCCGAAAAAACACCAATGTCCTTAACCGGAACTGCCACCGCCAATGCTTTGTCACTTAATTCTGCTGTCAAGTAGCGATTGGCAATACCTATCCCCACCGTAACTTGTTGTATTTCTCCCAAAGCCCCCTGATTGGAAACTGCCGAAGCGAAATCGTCTAAAGGCGATAAAATAGAACTCAAAGCAAACGAACGTGCACTGAAACTTCTTCCTTCAAACTGGCCGAAAGCAAGTCCTAAATTACAAAAGCATATTCCGAAAAACAGCAATAATTTCTGCTTCATTATTTTTCTGCAACAAATTCGAATGAAATACCTATAACAAAGGTATGAAAAATATCTTAAAAATGTACATGCGAAATATTGCAAATGAATTTGCAAATAGAGAAATATTTCTTTTCGTAAATCAAAAAACATATAAAATCAAGAATATTTTTATAAAAAACGTCCCATAATAAAAAAAGATTTTATCTTTGCAGAAGATTATAACCTAAAAAAAAGAAAATTATGGCTTACAAAATCACTGACAATTGTGTTGCTTGTGGTACTTGCATTGACGAATGCCCTGTATCAGCAATATCTGAAGGCGATATCTATAAAATCGATCCTGAAACTTGTACAGAATGTGGTTCTTGCGCAGACGTTTGTCCTGTGGAAGCAATTATACCCGGCTAAAAAGGGTTTCCACATGAAGAAAAAGGATGCTCAATTGGGCATCCTTTTTGCTTTTATACCATAATTGCTAAAAAATTTAATCTATGAAAATATCAGAAGAACTTTGCCGGACTTTGTTCGAAAAAACCAGTTTAAAACACAGCGTGGCAACAGAAACCGAAAAGGCATTCCGTTTGATGCGGCAAGAAATACAAGATATCATCCTGCAGCTTGAAAAAGAGGCAAAAGAAAAATCTTGCACCATTAATTTTAAAACAGAATACCGCGGCGATTATGAATTTGAAGTTCGTTTTGGTGGCGATGTCCTGATTTTTACAATGCACTCCAATATTTTTGAGTTTTCGCGCGACCACGAAGTCATGAAAACAAGCTACATTAAAGAAGATAAAAATCGTTCGTATTGCGGCATTATCAATATTTATAACTTTTTAACAGATTCCTTTACCTTTAACAGAGAAAACGATTTGGGTTACCTGATTGGTAGAATTTTTGTGAATTTTGAAGGTCATTATTTTATTGAGGGGAAAAGGGAAATCGGCTTACTGTATAACAGTTTCAATTCATCGGTTATTTCAAAAGAGTCTGTAAGAGATATTGTGGAATCGGCAATGCTCTATACCATCAATTTTGACTTGCTGACCCCGCCCTACGATGCCGTAAAAATGGTTTCTGTATCGGAAATAAAATCTAATATTTCAAATATAAAACTTACCACAGGGAAGAGGTTGGGATTTCGTTTTCAGTCAGATACAGAATAAAAAGAAAAAATATTACAATTTTTTAATCAAAATATTTGGCAATTTAAAAATAATGCGTACCTTTGCAATCCCAATTCACAGATGTACGTTCTTTGATGAATTGAAGAGTTTAGTTCACAAAAATGAAAATGCCCCGTTCGTCTAGTTGGCCCAGGACGCCAGATTTTCATTCTGGAAACCAGGGGTTCGAATCCCCTACGGGGTACTAAAAATTTATTTTAGTATTATGGCAAATCATAAATCGGCAAAAAAAAGAATTCGTGCAAACGATAAAAAAAGGTTAGCAAACAGATACTATGCTAAAACCATGAGAAATGCATTGAAAGGATTCAGAGCTTT
>JAVBMO010000099.1:0-11760 GCA_031552355.1 Bacteroidales bacterium
TTTCTGGGCTTCACATCTTGGTAATCCAAACCTTCGTTGTAAATTTGCATGGCTTTCAGACTCATTCCCATATTGGAATAGCCGCCATCGTGGAATAGGTTTTGCATGGTTACTTTCTTGGTTAAATCAGAAAATAACGTAATGATGTAATCCGCACATTCTTCTGCAGTTGCATTGCCAAGTGGCGACATGCGTTCTGCAAAATCTATCAGCTTTTCAAAGCCCATAATACCACCACCTGCTGTTGTCATGGTTGGCGATTGAGAAATGGTATTTATTCGAATTTTTTTCTCGCGGCCATAAATATAACCAAAGCTACGAGCAATGGATTCCAACATAGCTTTGGCATCTGCCATGTCGTTGTAACCATATAATGTTTTTTGAGCAGCAATATAAGACAAAGCCACAACCGAACCCCATTCATTGATGGCGTCCAATTTACGGCACACTTGCAAGACTTTGTGAAAAGAAATAGCGGAAATATCTAATGTTTGCTGCAACATGCCATAATCCAAATCGTCATAGGTGCGACCTCTTCGAACATTCGGCGACATTCCGATGGAATGCAAAACAAAATCAAAATTGCCACCCAAAAATTCTGTACCTTTTTGCACCAAATTTTCTAAATCTTCAATTTTTGTTGCATCAGCCGGAATTACAATGCTATTACATTTTTCCGCCAATTCGTCAATTTCACCTAAGCGCATGGCCAAAGGTGTATTTGTCAAAACAAATGTGGCGCCTTCCTCATGTGCTTTCAGGGCTGTTTGCCATGCAATGGATTTTTCATTCAAGGCACCAAAAATCAATCCTCTTTTTCCTTTTAGTAAATTATATGCCATAGGCTTATTATTTAATGTTGTTAAGTTTATATTAGTTTTATTATAGAGTTTTCGCAAATTCAGCCAAAGACTTAAAACAGTAATCTATTATGGCTGCGTTTTCGTTTATTTCTTTTTTATCTTCACCGATAAAAACAGTGGTCATTCCCAAGCGTTTTCCAAATTTCATATCGCTGAGAGAATCGCCAACCATTACAGATTTTTTGAAATTTACAGAAGGGAACTGCTTCCTCATCTTCAAAGCCATCCCCACATTGGGTTTTCTGCATTGACAATGTGTTTCGGCCAAATGGGGGCAATAATAGACTGCATCTATTTTTCCGCCTGCTCTTTCTATTTCCTTTGTCATATATTGATGAAGCCTCTGTAAATCTTCTTCAGTCATCAATTTTTTGGCAATGCCTTGTTGGTTAGTAACCACCACAATGGGATGGAATATTTTTGACATTTCCGCCAAAGACTCTTTTACACCTTCAACAAACTCAAATTGAGGGATATTGGTAACATAATCTCCTACAATCCTTCTATTGATAACTCCATCGCGGTCGAGAAACAAAGTAAAATCTTTAAAATCCTTCATAAGTTACGACCGTGGAAAAAGTTTTGCTTCTACCAATTCACATATAATGTGGCCAATCATGATGTGGCATTCCTGTATACGCGGGGTATCTTTTACCGGTATGGCAATCAAGAAATCACATAAATCTTTCATTTTCCCACCACCTTCACCTGCAAAGCCAACGGTTATCATTCCCAAACTTTTGGCTTTTTCCAAAGCCCTTACCACATTCGGTGAATTTCCAGAAGTGGACAATCCCCACAAAACGTCGCCTTTTCTTCCTAAGGCCTGTGTAAGCCTTGAATACACTTCGTCATAGGAATAATCATTAGCGACAGCCGTCATATAGGATGTATTCACATGCAACGCCTCTGCAGAAAGTGGCGCACGGTCATAGTAAAACCGTCCGCTGAATTCCGCTGCTAAATGCTGAGCATCGGCAGCACTTCCACCATTGCCACAAAACAATACTTTTCCATCTTTTTGGTATGTGCTTACAATCGCCTCTACAATATCATTGATGGTTTTTAAAAGTGCTTCATCTTGAAGTACTTTTTCTTTTACTTCGATAGATTGTTTTATAATTTCTTTAATTCGCATTTTCATTGCTTCCTGTTTTAAAATTTTCAACTCCTAAAGAAGAACGTATCAAATAACTGTTTCTTGTACTTGAATTCCGTCCTATCAATTCTGCCAAAAATCCTGTTAAAAACAATTGCGTTCCCAAAATCATTGCCAACAAAGCAAAATAGAAATAAGGGCTTTCGGTTATTTTCCGCATGGGGATATCATGAATGATAGCCCATAGTTTTTGACAACCCATTATTACCGCCAACAGAAAACCTAAAAAGAACGCGATACTTCCCAACAAACCGAAAAAGTGCATTGGTTTTTTGCCGAATTTCGAGACAAACATAATGGACATCAAGTCCAAATAGCCGTTTACAAAACGGTTTAACCCGAATTTTGATACGCCAAATTGCCTTTCCCTGTGTGTTACCACTTTTTCGCCAATTCTTGAAAATCCTGCCCATTTGGCTATCACGGGAATAAAACGGTGCATTTCACCATAAACCTCAATGGATTTTACCACTTCTAATTTATACGCTTTTAATCCGCAATTGAAATCGTGCAAATAAATTCCTGACATTTTGCGTGTTGTCCAATTGTACAATTTCGAAGGCAGATTTTTGGTCAAAGCATTATCGTAACGTTTTTTCTTCCAGCCCGAAACCAAATCATAGTTTTCCTGAGTTATCATTTTGTAAAGTTCAGGAATTTCATCGGGGCTGTCCTGCAAATCGGCATCCATTGTAACAACCACCGTTCCACGGCAATTTTGAAATCCTACATTCAATGCGGCGGATTTCCCATAATTTCTGCGAAAACGTATGCCTTTGGCGCAAGGATTTTTTTCCGACAAATTTTCTACCACTTGCCACGAATTATCTTTGCTCCCATCATCTACAAACAACACTTCGAACGAAAAGTTGTGTTCTGCCATCACTTTTTCAATCCATTGAAACAAATGGGGTAATGACTCTTCTTCATTAAATAATGGTACAACAACAGATATATCTATTTTTTTATCCATAATTTTATTTCTTTTTTTCGCGGACAATATTTTTTTGCGTGCGCATAACCAATGCTACTATCAAAGCAAAAATGATGCTCAAAACAGTTGTCAAAATAAACGATTGGGAACTTATGTAACGCGCGCTGCCGATTGTTTTCAAATTGTCTTCATTTATGGTTTCACCCAAACTCTTGAGTTCTTCGGTCTTAAAACTCACATAACGCGGCAAAAAATCCATATCAATCCATTTTACATAAGCGGTCATAAAAATAGCGTAGAAAACGGCTGTAATAATTCCCATACCTATGTTCAAAAGGTAAGCTTCTTTGAAAAAAAGTGGATTTCCTTTTAACGACTTTCTATATAAATACGTGAATAGCAACAGGAACGCAAAAAAGAAAATATTTTCTACATAGCCCAAAGGCTGCACCAAAGGTTTGTTTAAAAGAAAACGAGCTACAACCAGCAAGCACATCAACAAACCTGTCAAAGAACCATATTTTAAGATGGCTAATTTATAGTTTCCCTGTATGGGAGTTTCATATCGTTTTATTAATGCCATAGATCAATTTTAATTTGCAAATATAAGAATTTCTTAACGATTTGCTATTTTCGGGTTTAAGATGGCTATTTCATTAAAAAAAATCAACACTATTAAAATAGTAAAATATTGATTTTTCAAGGCTTAATTAACAATTAAAGTTCTTTTAAAAAGTTCTATTTTTAAAAAAATTAAAAACATGCAGTTGTATTCAATAAAAGGGTTACCTTTGCAGGTAAGAATTTATTTATTAAATATACAAACATCTCATAAATAAAGACATGGCAACAAAACAGATTATTCAACAAGAAGATGTTGTTGTAAAATTTGTAGGCGATTCGGGCGACGGAATGCAGCTTACCGGAACACTTTTTTCAGATGCAGCAGCTTTGACAGGAAATGATATAGCAACTTTTCCCGATTACCCTGCTGAAATCAGGGCGCCGCACAATACTATTGCAGGAGTTTCCGGATTTCAAGTACATTTAGGAAAAAAAGTATACAGCTCCGGCGACAAATGCGACGTATTGGTGGCTATGAATCCGGCCTCTTTGCGCTCAAATTTAAAATGGGCTAAAATAGGTGCAACCATCATTTTAGATATAGATACTTTTACACCGGAAGCCCTTACCAAAGCTGGATACAAAGGCGATCCTTTCGAAGACAGCACTTTTGACAAGTATCGTTTGATAAAAGCTCCGATCAGTTCTTTCACAAAGAAAGTGGTAACCAATTTGGAAGGCGATATGAAAACCGCTGAAAAATCGCGCAATATGTTTGCTTTGGGTATGATTTTCTACATATTCAATAAAGAACTTAACCACACATTCTCTTATTTAGATACCAAATTTGCAAAAAATCCATTTATTGCAAGAACCAATAAAGCCGTCCTTCAAAGTGGCTACGACTATGCAGACACACTTGAAGTTATAAACTCCAAGATTGAAATTCCTTCTGCTGTAATGGAAAAAGGACGTTACAGAAATATTACCGGTAACATTGCCACTGCTTGGGGTTTGTTGGCAGCTGCCGAAAAAGCAGGTTTACACTTGTTTTTAGGCTCTTATCCTATTACTCCAGCCACAGAAATTTTGGTCGAATTGGCCAAACATAAATCTTTGGGCGCTCGTGTTTTCCAAGCCGAAGACGAAATTGCCGGAATTTGTTCAGCTATTGGCGCTTCATTTTCAGGCGCTATGGCTTGTACCACAACATCAGGCCCCGGATTTTCGTTGAAAAGCGAAGCTTTAGGTCTTGCCATTATGCAAGAATTACCTTTGGTTGTCGTCGATGTTCAACGTGGCGGCCCTTCTACAGGCTTGCCAACCAAAACCGAACAATCCGATTTAATGCAAGCTCTTTTTGGCCGCAATGGCGAGGCTCCTTGTATTATTGTAGCAGCTTCGACACCGGCAAACTGTTTCTATTTTGCTTTTGAAGCAGCAAAATTAACATTGGAACACATGACCCCGGTTATACTTCTTACGGATGGATACCTTGGAAACGGTTCTCAACTATTCCGCATCCCACAAATGAAAAATATGCCGGAAATTAAACCGCGCTTAGCCAAAGCCAACGACCCGAACTTCAGGCCGTATAAGCGCGATGAAGCTACTTTGGCACGCGAATGGGCCATTCCTGGAACAGAAGGCTTGCGCCATAGAATTGGCGGTTTGGAAAAAGAAAATATTTCAGGAAATGTTTCTACTGATTCGGATAATCATCAATTGATGACAAAACTTCGTCAGGAAAAAGTAGACCGCGTTGCCAACTATATTCCTGAACAAAAAGTACATGGAAATCCTGATGCAGACCTTTTGGTCATCGGCTGGGGAGGAACTTATGGCGCATTAAATACAGCCATTTTGGAATTAAACAACGAAGGAAAGAAAGTTGCTTATACTCATTTCAACTACATTTGCCCTCTTCCCAAAAACACAGAAGAAATTCTAAAAAAATACAAGAAAATTGTTGTTTGTGAGTTGAATAACGGACAATTTGTAAATTATTTGCGAATGAATTTCCCTCAATATCCTTATGCACAATACAACAAAGTATGTGGATTGCCATTTGAGGTAAGCGAATTGAAAGAAAAGTTTAATCAAATTTTAGGAGAAAAATAATCATGAGAAAGATAACAATTCCTAAATCACCAGTAGAATTAAAAAGAGAGGATTTTGCCAGCGACCAAATGGTAAAATGGTGCCCGGGTTGTGGCGACCATGCTATTTTGGCTTCCGTTTTGAACGCTTTTCCTCAAATAGGATATAAAAAAGAAAATTTTTGTGTTGTTTCCGGTATTGGTTGTTCTTCACGGATTCCGTATTATTTGAATACATACGGATTTCACGGTATTCACGGACGTGCCAATGCCATTGCTTCGGGCGTAAAGGTAAACAACCCAGAATTAAGCGTTTGGGTTTTCAGTGGCGATGGAGATTCCATGGCTATTGGCGGAAACCACTTTATCCATATTATCCGCAGAAATATTGATGTAAATTATCTTATTTTCAATAATGAAATTTACGGTTTGACAAAAGGACAATATTCCCCCACATCAAAAATGGGGAAAGTTACCAAAACTTCGCCTTTCGGAACCATTGAACCATCATTCAACCCGGGGGAATTGGTAATTGCTTCGCAAGGAACTTTTTTTGCCCGCGCTTTGGATGTTAGCCCTAAATTGATGTCTGAAGTATTGGCCGAAGCCGCCAAACACGATGGAACTTCTGTTGTGGAAGTATTGCAAAACTGCGTTATCTTCAACGACAAAACCCACAAAGACATCACTGACAAAGAATTCCGCGAAGACAGAACTATTACCTTGAGACATGGCGAACCAATGATTTTCGGTAAAAATCGCGACAAAGGTTTGCGTTTGGCAAATACAGGTTTGGAAGTCGTAGAAATCGGCAAAGATGGTGTTACTGAAAAGGATTTGTTGGTTCATGATCAATATGCTCAAAATCCGGCTATCCAATTGATGCTGGCGCAAATGCGTTATCCTGAGTACCCTGTGGCAGTTGGCGTTATTCGTTCAGCTATCAAACCAACTTACAACGAACTTTTTGAAGAACAAATGGAAGTTGCCAAAAAGACTTCAAAAATCCAATGCATGGACGATTTGTTAAACAGCGGAGACACTTGGGAAATGTAAAAAAGAAATACATGATACGAAAAAAGATGCTTGAATTCAAGCATCTTTTTTCGTATCATGCCTGCTCAATTTAAGAATTATCGACATACAGGATTGGCATATATATCCAAAAATATAGATGTTACCACATTTTTATCGCCATTTATTGTTTTTATAGCGTGATTCAATCTTTGTAGGAAAATTTCTTTTTCTTCTTTTGTGTAAAAAGCCGTGTATTTATTTTTGCCCGAACGCAAATCATGGGCGATATAATTAGTTTTAAAAAGCTTGTAGTTTTTGTAAATACGTTTATCTATCAGAGTTGCAGCATCTTTATAAAACTCATTTGAATAATCGGAACTAAACTCTTCCTTTCGCAAAGGTTCGCAAAGGCTCATGTGTACTTTGCCTTTGGGCTGCATTATACCGGTAAGTACACTGATAAAATCTTCATTTTTTTCTTTAATATACTTACTACCATCATGTGAAAAGTATAATTCTCTTGCTTTGAATATGTCGCAAGGTTCCCATTCATAAGAAATGGCAATGGGAACAATGTTAAGTTCGTCCAGATTGGCTGCTAAATCCTTGCTTCCGCTCATGGCAAACATTTTTACAATACCCTGATCTGTCGCATCATTGCCATCTTTCGTACGTCCATTGCGTTGAGCAATCCAAACAGATTCACCTTTTTGAGTAAGCGTATGGCGGATATATTCCGACAAATGTAGCGAAGTTTTATAAAACTCTCTCGGATTTTCGCCACGCATAACTTTAAACATTTTATTTGAATTACCGATATCAACAATCAGTTGGGAACTCATCAAATTACTGCCAAAGGTAATTTCTGTGGTTCGAAAACCATTTTTGTATAGTATTTGTTGTAAAAATGAAGAATCCATCACAATATCGCGATGGTTAGATACGAAAAGATAATTTTTTTGAGGGTCTAAATTTTCTAAACCGCTAAACGAAAGCCCTGTTGTAGTATTATTTATTACTTGTTCATTAAAGTAATACATCACCCCTATTTGAAAATCGTGAGTGGTTTTAAAACTCAACAACATTTTCTTGACTTCTTCTATGTCTTTTCCAGGAAAAACAAACTGAGCCATTGCCGGTAAGTATTCACTATTGGCAATACGCTGCATGGCAGGCGCTATCTCGTCTTGGTTGTATGGTCGTATATCATCGAATTTTGTATCCATCATTTTATTTTTTGCGATTGTCAATAAATTTTATCGGCTTACGGGTTGTATCGGGCGTTGAAATTTTGCGGATTTCTTCAACAGAACATATTTCCACATCGGGGGCCACGCGGATACGTGCCCTGAAACGGTCTTTCAAATCTTTGACAATATTGTATTCAGGCTGTTCATTAATTCCTATTTTAATAATCACATTGTCGTTACCGCAATCATCGTCAACCACTTCTAATATATAATTTTCTACATAAGGCACATTGTCGAGAACATCGAAAATGGCAGGTGGATAAAGGGTTGTCCCCTTATATTTTACCATGTGATTTAACCGCCCTACAATAGGACTTATGCGCATGGTAGTTCTGCCGCATTCACAAGCTTCTGTATGGAAACGTGCCAAATCGCCTGTGCGGAAACGAAGCAAAGGCATTCCTTCTACCCCAAGAGTTGTAATAACCAGCTCACCTATTTCGCCTTCGGAAACCACATAACCGTCTTCGCCAACCAGTTCACATATAATCAATTCGGGGTGATGATGCCCACCGCAACCGTATTTGCATTCGGTAAAAGTTGTTGCCATTTCGGTTGAAGCATAGGTGGAATACAGTTCAACATCCCATTTTTCTTTAATACTTTGTCCCAAAAGATTTAACGAAAAATCTTGTTCACGAATATTTTCGCCTATACAAACTAATTTCTTTATACTTGAATTTTTATAATCAATGCCATGTTCTTCGGCATATTTTATCAACCGCAGAATGAACGAAGGAACTACAATGGCTGAATCGGGTTTGATACGTTCAATGGTATCCCATTGCAGTTCGGCTATACCATTACCTACACGGATAATGCTTGCACCCAATTTACGTACACCTAAAAAATAAGCCAAGCCAGCCATAAAACGTTTGTCTATAGTGGTCATTAACTGAAAAATATCGCCTTTTTTTGCGTCAGTACATTCAAAAGAAATTTGTTCATTGTAGGCCAAACGTTCCAAATCGGCATCGGTCATGGCAAAGGTAACAGGGTCGCCCAATGTACCGGAAGTAGTAATATAATCAATAATTTCTTCCTTAGGAACACAAAGGAAATCGTCGTTGTGCAGTTGCAAATCTTTTTTGTCGGTAAATGGAATCTGCTGCAAATCTTCCAACGTTTTAATGGTACTGATATCTATGCCATTAATTTTGAAAAGATTTTGATAAAAAGGCGAATGATTATTCAGATAGTTCAACGCCTCTGCCAATTTCTTTTCCTGAAAACATTTGATTTCTTCCCGAGCTTGAAATTCTATATTTTTTTGATTCATTCTACTTTTTGTTTCCTTTATAAATATCCTTAGAGCACCACCTTTGTGGTTATTTTATTATTTCAATCTTTTTCAACCATGGAATAAAATCCAAATTCCATGAAGGGGCATTGCCGTGTCCTCTTTTGGGGTCTATTCCAAATCCGTGCCCTTCTTCCTCATAAAGTTTATAATAATGAGGTATATTTTTTTGATTTAATGCAGCATTATAACATTCTGCATTTCGATAATCCACCGTTTTGTCGCCTTTGCATTGGATAAGAAAAACAGGTGGCATATCGGGTCTGACATTTTGTTCCAACGACATCATGCGAACCAACTCGGGGGTATAATTTTTGGAAAGCAAATTTTTCCGAGATTTTTTATGAGCAATGCTATCGGTCATGGACACAACCGGATAAATCATAGCTACAAATGCGGGACGCAACGATACTTTCGGCATAATGCCCAAACTAATCATAAAATTAATATCGAAATACGTTGCAGCCGAACCCACCAAATGTCCACCTGCGGAAAAGCCGATAAGCCCTACTTTAGCCGTGTCGATACCATATTCCTGCCCATTTTCTCTTACCAACTGTATAGCCCGCTGCACATCCTGAATCATTGCAGGATGGTGGTTTCCCCGTAAGCCTGTGCGGTAGCGAAGTACAAACGCCGTAATTCCTTGTTCGTTCAGCCATTCGGCTACTTCATAGCCTTCGTGCTTTATACCCATGTAACGATAGCTTCCCCCGGGACATATAATTACAGAAATACCGCTTGGGTTTTTCTTTGCTTTGAATACAGTCATTTCCGAATGTTTCATTTTGGATGAAACCGGTTTATCCCCCCAAATTTTGATGGTTTGAGCCGATAATGTAATGGATAGCAGAGAGAAAAAAAATACTGTTATAAGTCTCATTCTAAAAATATTACATATAAAATTTAAAACCTTTGTGTCTTTAATCCATAAAAGCACTAAGGACACAAAGGTTTAAAGAAAGTTTATTTTACTTTTTTCAATTGTTTTACAATAAACTCTGCCAAATTTTCCCCAGCTTCGCCATAAGCGCTGGCAATACGAAGTTCGAATACAGGCATTGATCCCATATCATACTGACTTCCTGCTGCTTTTTTTATTTGGATTTTTGCCAAAACAGCTGACGACCCTTTTTCTGTAAGAGTAACTTCAAGTGTTACCCAAGCAACTTTTTGTACTACACCACCATAAAATCCCGGATCCATATCAATGGTTTTTACAGTAGCCTGATACTTTGCATCTTGGAAATATCCCGCTTCAATAGAGCCTTTGGTTTCTTTGTTGAAATCTTTAATGAAACGTTCTTGGAAAAAATCGGTTCTATAGGTAGTTTCCCACTTTTTCTTCCATTCGTCACCGCTTCCGCTTTTATCTTTATTTTTATCCTTGACTTGGTCATCCACGTATTCTTTTCCTGGGTCACCATCAACTTTCATATCTGTGTAATCAAACACAAGATTTATTTGTTTTTCATTTTTAAGAAAAGCCAAAGAACCTTCTACAAGTTTTTGAGCTTTCAATCCTGAAACGCTTAAAAAAGCGCATGCTGCTAATAAAATTACTTTTTTCATAATCATTTTGTTTTTGTTTATAAATTATTGATTCTCTTATGCCATCAAAATTATAGAATTGTTTGCTAATGTAAAAATTTAACGCATAATTTCTTTGATTTCTTCTGCTGTTAATTCTTTGTATTGAGGGCGAACAAACTTCCCATTTTCATCGGTAAAAGTAACCTGAAAGTATTTTTCGTCGTAGAAAGACAACTTGGAATTTGTGTCCGGATTGCATTCCAAATAGATAATATTTGCTAATTGCAATTTTTTCTTTTCACAAATTTGCTTGAGTAGATTACCGCCGGCTGCTGTAACAGATGTTCCGGGATTATCCTGATATAGTTCCGTTACAATGACAATTTGCCTGCCTGCTTTTTCTAAAATACGTAATCCACAAGCTGAAGATTGCCCCCATTGACCTTCAAAATCAAATATTTCGTCGTAATAATTTTCTGAAACTTTCATATTCTGAGTTTTTATTTTGTTCCATGAATTAAATTTAAGTTTTTCTTATTTCCTTTTGAAACTTTGTGGTTTTATTTTACAACAAATTAACACCAAGGGTTTTCACTAAGAAACTGTTTAAAAATTATTGCCGTCTGCTTTAGCTGACGGATTTTTGAGTTATGGACAACATTTTGGGGCTTTAGCCTAATTAAAAAAGTGAAATGTTTGGCTAAAGCCGTTAAGTTCGGTTTATATTTTAGCCCGTTGCTTAAAAGCAACGGCAATGACTTATGTTGTTTATAAATTTAAACAGTTACTAAGTAGCACTAAGTTCTTTCTTTTGTGCCTTTGTGAACATCCATTGAGCGCCTTTGCAGTTAATTATTTTCCAATATTGCGAACAACATCTTTTCCAAAAGATTTATTTACCAATTTTCTATCACGAGGACGGTAAGTGCCATCTTCCATTTCTCTCATAACCACATTGGTAAACAAACGCATCATTTTTGATTCCTGCGATTCGTCGGCATAAAACGATGACCAAGCATAGTCGTATAATTCCTGTAGTTT
>JAVBMO010000120.1:0-9142 GCA_031552355.1 Bacteroidales bacterium
CCATATCACAGGTGGGTTGGGTACAGCATGTTATGGTTTGACCAATGCAATGGTAAATTTGGGAATGGAGGTCCTTTTTGTTGTCCCAAAAGTTTATGGCGATGAAGATCAAAATTTTCTTCGCTTGGTAAACTGCGAAGACATTACCTTAGATCTTAGAAATCAGATCTATGAATCTTACCGGAATCACCTTTCATACCTTGAAGTAAATTCAAGCCTTGTACCCTACCAAACAGAGGAAGAGTATTTTGCATTGATTGATGACATGCGAAAAGAAGGCCGTATGAAAGACCATCTTTATTCTGAAAATTTCAGATTTTCAGGCGGATATGGCGCTAATTTATATCAGGAAGTAGATCGCTATGCCTTGATTGCCGCAACTATCGCCAAAGAAAATACTTTCGATATTATTCATGCCCACGATTGGCTTACCTACAAAGCAGGAATTGAGGCCAAACGTGTGAGCGGAAAACCTTTGGTAATACATGTTCATGCTACGGAATTTGACCGTTCCGGCGAAAATGTAAATTCCCATGTTTATGGTATTGAAAAATACGGCATGGACAATGCCGATTTGATTGTTTGCGTGAGCAACTGGACTCGCGATATTGTTATCAATCGCTACCACCAACCGGCAGGAAAAGTGGTTACGGTTCATAATGGTGTGGAATCTTGCGAAGAAAAACAAGCTTCACTGCCTAAAACTTTAAACGAAAAAGTAGTTACCTTTTTGGGACGGGTTACCTACCAAAAAGGGCCGGAATATTTTATTGAAGCAGCTTATAAAGTTTTGCAAAAAGATAAAAATGTGCGGTTTGTGTTGGCCGGATCCGGCGATATGCTGAATAAAATGATTTTGCGCGTGGCAAAACTTGGAATCGCCGACCGCTTTCATTTTACAGGATTTTTGAAAGGCAAAGAGGTTGATCAAATGTTTTCACTCAGCGATGTCTATGTCATGCCTTCCGTTTCGGAACCATTCGGCATTTCTCCGCTTGAAGCCATGAGGTCTAATGTGCCTGTTATTATTTCCAAACAATCAGGCGTTTCCGAAGTGTTAAAAAATGCATTAAAAGTTGATTTCTGGGATATTGACGCCATGGCCGACGCCATTTACGCATTATTGCATTATCCTGCCTTGGCCAAAATGTTTGCCATTGAAGGTAAAAGCGAAGTGGAAACCATCCGTTGGGACAATGCGGCAAAATTGCTGAAAGAATTTTATGAATTAGAAATAGAGAAAAATAGTTAATATCAAACATAACTAAAGAAGGGACCACCAACATGCAAGCAATTTGTTTAAATTTTCAAGTTCATCTCCCAAGACAATTTCGACTGTATCGTTTTTTTGATATCGGACGAGACTCATACTACTTTGACGATTTTCAGAATGATTACCTGACAAAAAGAAGCCGCGAAAAATATCTTTGGGATACGCTGAATACGCTGCAAGAAATGTTCTCATTGTATGGCGATTATTTCAAGGCCAGTTTTACCATTTCTGGAAGCTCTTTGGATTTATTGGAAGAACATCAACCCGAAGTGTTGCAAAAATTTGTCGATTTGGCAAAAACCGGGAAACTGGAATTTTTGGCCACGCCATATTACGATTCTTTGGCTTCACTGGCAAGCGAAGAAGAGTTTAAAGAGCAAATCTTATTGCACCAAGCAAAAATTAAAAAACTTTTTGGAACGGAATCCAAAGTAGTTGCCAACAGAGGGCTAATTTACAACGATAAGATCGGCGATTTGCTTGCCGGAATGGGTTTTAAAGCCGTCCTTACCGAAGGCGCCAAACATGTTTTAGGTTGGAAAAGCCCGAATTTCATGTATCAACATGCGAGCAACGAAAACTTCAAATTATTGTTACGCAATTTTCAGCTAAGTGATGATATCGGATTGCGATTTTCAAACCGGAGTTGGAGTGGATATCCGCTCACGGCAGATAAATTTTTAACATGGTTAAATGCAGGAACTTTTGAGCAAAATTGCCTGAATCTATCTTTCGATTGCAAAGCTTTTGGCGAATATCATTCCAGAGAAACGGGGATTTTTAATTTTCTAAAAAACCTTCCACAGGTTTTCAAGGAAAATTCCGGCTGGACTTTTGAAAAACCGTCGGATTTACCTTTTGCCAAAGTAAAAACACCGGCATTGTATGTGCCTACTTCCATTTCATGGGCAAGAGAAGAAAAAGACCTCTCGCTTTGGACTGGAAACGACTTGCAAAAAGAAGCCATGAAGAAACTTTATGGCATGGAGCAAAATGTAAAGAAGACTCAAAATCCACAATTTTTGAATGAATGGCGGTTGTTACAAAACAGCATTCATTTCAGTTTTATGGATACCAAACATACCCAAGCCAAAAATGTCTACAATCCCTACCATTCGCCATTCGATGCATTCATCAATTACATGAATATCTTGACTGACTTTGGTTTGCAGGTAAACAAAGAATTGGAAACAGCAAAATAAAAATCAGCTGTTAAATGATTAAAAATCCTTTGGGCAACAAATTATCCAAAGGATTTTTTTATGGAAAAAAGTTGTTAAAACAGTTTTTGTAGACTTACGATTTTATTTCTTAAACATAAAGTAAACGGCTAAAATCAAGAATACGAAACCAATCAAGTGATTCAGGCGAAATGTTTCGTTTTTAAAAACCAAAGTAGTAAAGACCGTGAATACGGTTAATGTAATGACTTCTTGCATGACTTTGAGTTGCCAAAGGTTGAATGGACCACCGTTTCCCGAAAATCCTATGCGGTTTGCAGGCACTTGAAAACAATATTCAAAAAAGGCAATACCCCAACTAAGCAAAATAATGGCAGGTAAACCCCAATTGCTGAACCAGTTCATTTCTTTGAATTTCAGGTGACCATACCATGCAAAAGTCATAAATACGTTGGAAATAATCAAAAGCCCTATCGTCGAAAAAAATCGCATATTTTATTTGAGAATTGAATGTGGAGAATTGAAAATAATTAGAAAAGGTTTTAATTATTCGTTTGTAAATTTTTCTTCAAACACTAAAACTTAGATATATATCAAAACGATATTAAAAAGCCTCGCAACTTTCGATTGCGAGGCTATGTACCCGGGGCGGGACTTGAACCCGCACGAGCGCGATGCTCACAGGATTTTAAGTCCTGCGTGTCTACCAATTCCACCACCTGGGCATCTTTTTACAAAGAACGAACTTTTTGCAAAGTTTTGAGCGGAAAACGAGACTCGAACTCGCGACCCCAACCTTGGCAAGGTTGTGCTCTACCAACTGAGCTATTTCCGCGTTTTAGGTGTGCAAAGATACAAATTTTTTCTAAATAAACTACTTTGTCCCAATTATTTTTTTAATTTCATTCAATTTCATAAGCGCTTCCACAGGTGTAAGGGTGTTGATGTCAATATTTTTGATTTCATCTCGAATTTGTAAAAGCGTTGGGTCATCTAATTGAATAAAGCTTAGCTGATAGGCGTCGTTCGCCGGTTTTGCAATTTTTACCTTTTTCTTTTTGGGGCTTAAAGGTATATTTTCGTTCACAGATACATGCGATTGCTCTAAAAGTCCCAACATTTCTTCGGCACGAGAAAGCACTTTTTGAGGCATTCCGGCCATGCGTGCCACATGTATCCCAAAACTGTGTTCACTTCCACCTTGCGCCAATTTCCGTAAGAAAATTACTTTATTTTGTACTTCTTTTACAGAAACGTGAAAGTTTTTCAGGCGTTCGCAATGGTCTTCCATTGAAATCAATTCATGGTAGTGCGTGGCAAACAATACTTTAGGACGAAAAGTCGGATGATTATGCAAGTATTCTGTGATTGACCATGCAATGGAAATTCCGTCATAGGTGCTGGTTCCACGGCCTATTTCGTCGAGCAGAATCAGACTTCTGTCCGAAACATTGTTCAAAATACTGGAAGTTTCGTTCATTTCTACCATAAAAGTAGATTCGCCGGAGGATATATTGTCCGAAGCGCCCACACGAGTAAAAATTTTGTCCACCAGCCCAATTCTTGCCGATTTTGCGGGAATATAACAGCCGATTTGCGCCAACAAAACAATCAAGGCCGTTTGCCTTAGCAAGGCCGATTTACCGGACATATTCGGGCCGGTAATAATCATAATTTGTTGCGTGGAATTGTCCAAATAAATATCATTGGCAATATATTTTTCATCCAAAGGAAGTTGCTTTTCAATTACCGGATGGCGCCCGTCTTTGATATCGATAATATAACCGGTGTTTATTTCCGGGCGAACATAATTATTTTCTTTTGCCACCCACGCAAAACTCAGCAGGCAATCCAAACGGGCTATCAGCGTTGCGTTATGCTGTATGGGTTGGATATAATCCAACAAACTCAAAAGCAGGCTTTCGTACAAAGCCGTTTCCAACTGAAGGATTTTTTCCTCGGCGCCCAGGATTTTGGTTTCGTATTCCTTAAGCGTTTCGGTGATATAACGCTCGGCATTGCTCAAAGTTTGTTTGCGAATCCACGTTTCAGGGACCTTGTCTTTGTGGGTATTGGTAACTTCCAAATAGTAGCCAAAAACATTGTTGAACCCAATTTTTAAGGACGAAATTCCTGTTCGCTCGCTTTCTTCCTGTTGAATTTTGAGCAAATAATCTTTTCCCGAAAAAGCCAAAGAGCGAAGATCATCAAGTTCCGCAGAAACCCCTTCCTTGATAACATTGCCTTTGTTTAACATGACAGGTGGTTCGGGCTGTATTTCGTTCTCTATTTTTTCACAGATTAGAGCACAGGCATTAAGCTGTTCGGCAATTTTTGCCAAAGTTTCGTTTTGACTGTTTTTACAAAGGCCGATAATATTTTCGATGGCATGAAGCGAACGTTTCAGTTGAACAATTTCGCGAGGATTTGCCCTGCCAATGGCCACTTTCGAAATCAAACGCTCCAAATCGCCAATTACTTTAACTTCACGGCGAAGGGATTCGGAAAAATCATCTTCCATTAAAAAATAATCCACCACATGCAGGCGGTCTTCAATGGGTTGAACGTCTTTCAGCGGAAGGGCTACCCAACGGCGCATCAGGCGAGACCCCATAGGACTTATGGTGTGGTCTATAATATCCAGTAAGGTTTTGGCATTTTCGTTCGGCGATGAAAGCAATTCCAGATTACGAACCGTAAATTTGTCGAGCCAAACATAATGGTCTTCCTCAATGCGTGTAAGCTTGCAGATATGAGCCGTCTTGTTGTGCTGCGTGTCCTCCAGATAATACAAAGCCGCGCCGGCCGCAATGATTCCCAAATTCAGATTTTCAACACCAAACCCTTTCAAGGAATTGGTTTTAAAGTGTTTTAAAAGAATTTCGTTGCAAAAATCGGCTGTAAAAACCCAATCTTCAAAAGTATTGACATAGTATTTATCCGTAAAAGTTTCGCGGAAATTTTTTAGCTTATTTTTTTGTAGGATGATTTCCGTGGGCTTGAAACTTTGCAAAAGCTTTTCAATATAATCGATTTTCCCTTCTGCCAAATAAAATTCCCCGGTGGAAACATCCAAAAAGGCTATTCCGCAAATGTCGGGAGCAAAATACAAACCTGCCAAAAAATTATTTTCTTTGATTTCAAGGGTTTTATCGTTGTATGAAACGCCGGGCGTAACCAATTCGGTGATGCCGCGTTTGACAATCCCTTTTACCAATTTCGGATCTTCCAGTTGTTCGCAAATAGCCACTCGCCGCCCTGCTTTTACCAGTTTGGGAAGATAAGTATCCACGGCATGGTGCGGAAAACCTGCCAATTCAATATGCGAAGCGCTGCCGTTTGCACGTTTGGTCAGGGTAATCCCCAGTATCTGAGAGGATTCAATGGCATCTTGTCCAAAAGTTTCGTAGAAATCGCCCACGCGAAAAAGCAACAAAGCATCGGGATATTTGGCTTTGAGACTCAAATATTGTTTCATTAAAGGCGTTTCTTTTTCTTGCTTTTGAGCCATTGAAAGATAGAATTATAAAGGTTATGATTTTACGTAAAACAACTACAAATTTACGATTTTTTTAGTTTGTATGCTTTCGGTACTGTGATTGAGAAAAATATTGGAATGATTTATTAAAATCACTTGATTTTCAAATTCTTCTGAAAAAATCCTCATTAAAATCTTCCATCCATGCGAATTGCAAAGGTATTTCGGGATAAGTCTCTGTAAATTTCCGATATTTAGTGTGTTTTATGGCCGATTCATTGTATTTTACTTCAACAGCATAAGGCGAGGGCGAATGGGGCAGCACAAAGTCAACTTCATTGTCGCTGGTGGTGCGCCAAAAATAAATTTCATCAAGAGGAAATTTGTCAGCCAATAATCTAAAATACACATTTTCCCAAAGTTCGCCTTTGTCCAAACGCATAGACATCGGTTGAAAGTTGTTTATCAGACAATTGCGAAGCCCAGTATCCATAAGGTAAGCTTTTGGCATTTTGGTTAATTCTTTGCGGATATTCCGGTAAAACGGTTTGATTAAAGCAATATGAAAACATTTTTGCAAAACGTGCAGATAATGTGCAACCGTTTCATTTTTAATACGTAATCTGTTCGACAATTCGGATATATTAATCATATTGCCGGGCTGAGAAGCTATAATTCTGAAAAGATTGTAAAATGCTTCTTCGTTTTGCACATCAGATTCCAAAATATCCCTTTTGATGAAAGAGTCTCGTATTTCTTTTAAATGGTTTATTTTTTCTTCAGGATTATTTTCTATAATTACGGCAGGGTATCCGCCGTAGAGCATATAAGAATTCCATTCGGAATACAAGGTATTGATTTTTGCAGATTTGGCAGTTTTATTTTGAAAGATACGCTGCATTTCCTGTACTAAATCTTCTTTATTTCGCAGGACTAAATGTTCTTCGAAAGAACAAGTTCGCAAAGAAAAGATTTTTTTTCGCCCGGCTAACGAATCGTTGAATTTATCGTCAATGTAAAAAGCGCTGCTGCCTGTAGCCACAATCTTTATTTTTTCGGCATGTTCATCGTAAATCAGTTTTAAAAAATTAGATGGGTCTTGTAAATATTGTATTTCATCTATAAAGACAACGACTCGCTCATTATCAGCTGGTAAGAAATTTATAAGATTAAAAGGATGAGCGTTTAATTCTGAAAGAATATTTTTATTTTCAAGGTTTAAAAATAAGGATGGAAGCTTGTTTTCTCTACAAAAATCTTCCAATTGGCGTAATAAGGTTGTTTTTCCTATTTGCCGTGCACCGGTAAGAATTGTAAATTCCTTTTTTTGCAAATGCAGTTTTAATGAGTTAAAAATATTTCTTTTCATTTCATTTTCAGTATCAAAATCAAGACAAAGGTACAAAATATTTTCTTTCAAAATATATTAATGGGGTAAATTATCCGATATTTTTACCGGTATATGGGGTAAATTATCCGATATTTTTACCGGTGCATGGGGTAAATTATCAAAAAATCGATATGAAAATTATGATCTAAAGAAAGAATTCTTCTGTTGTTGGGAGTGAGTGAATGTAGGTAAAAACAAAAAAAATGCTTAAATTTGCTATTTAAAACAAATGGTATTTTTACAAAATATTTTGCAATATTTAAGGGGAATAGCCATGTAAAAACGTTACTAACTTAAATCTATTTCTTGTGTACGAAGCTTTGTCGGTCTTAGATGGTATTCGCCTTAATTTTAGCACAGGCGGCCTTTTATTTATGAATATAGCTATTGGTTTCATTATGTTCGGCGTGGCGCTGGATATTAAATGGAGCAATATGAAAGCTACTTTTGTAAATCCCAAAGAAGTAATTGTTGGGCTTGTAGCGCAGTTTATTTTATTACCTTTGGTTACCTTTTTGGCCGTATGGCTGGCAGGCGATTTCATTACGCCCGGCGTGGCATTTGGCGCCATTTTGGTGGCTTCGTGCCCTGGTGGAAATGTGTCGAATTTTATCACCAATTTGGCAAAAGGGAATACAGCATTGGCGGTAGGTCTTACGGCCATGGGAACCATTTTGGCGGTAGTAATGACGCCATTGAATTTTGAACTTTACGGAAAACTCTATATGAGTACTTCGCCACTTAATGTGCCTATTAAAATTGAGTTGATAGATGTGGCGCGTACGGTCTTTATTTTGTTGGGAATTCCAATTGTTTTGGGGATTTTTACAGCCTATAAGTTTCCTAAATTTGTGGCAAAAATAAAAAGACCTGTAAATATCCTTTCCATCTTTATTTTTGTTTTGTTTGTGGTTTTTGCATTCAAAAACAATTACAAATATTTTGTGGAATACATTTATCTGATATTCTTTTTAGTATTGATTCACAATACATTGGCAATGGTTTCGGGCTATTGGTTTGCAAAAAGTTTCAAGATTAGCCAAAACAATTGCAGAACCTTATCCATAGAAACCGGCATCCAAAATTCGGGATTGGCCTTGGCCTTGGTTTTTAACCCTAAAATATTCCCTCCCGATTTGCAAGTCGGGGGTATGGCGTTTATTGCGGCATGGTGGGGAATTTGGCATATTGTGTCCGGTACTGCATTGGCAAGTTTTTGGAGGTGGAAAGGTTTAAAAACGGTACAATCGAAGAAAGGGTAAGAAATGGCAGGCGAAGAATTCAGAACAAAAGGCGCTACCAAAGCTTACCGCATATTATTTAAGTTGGTTTACCTCTTTCATTTTTTGTTTTACAGGAATTTTACAGTACGAGGTAAAAGCTTAATTCCCAAACAAAAACCAGTTATCTTTTTGGCCAATCACCAAAATGCGTTAATGGATGCAATGGCCGTTCTTTATGGCGTGAATAAGCCCATCGTTTTTATGGCGCGTGCCGATATTTTTAAAAATCCTACAGTAAAAAAAATCCTTTACTTCCTTAGAATTATCCCCATTTACAGGCCTCGCGACGGCGCAGAAAATATGTCACAAAACGATGCCGCTTTCCAAAGGGCAGTCGAGATTTTGAAATACCGGCAACCCATAGGCATGTTTCCTGAAGGAGCTTTTAATCCGCACAAAAATTTATTTCCTTTGAAAAAAGGCTTTGCCCGCATTGCCTTTATGTCTGAACAAGCTTCGAACTATAATTTGGATTTGCAAGTGGTTCCGGTGGGCGTTGATTACACCAATAAAAAGGAGCGTAATTCAAAGCTATTG
>JAVBMO010000121.1:0-9696 GCA_031552355.1 Bacteroidales bacterium
AGAAAGAAGTTATGTATTTAACATCAGAAAAGAAAAAAGAAATTTTTCAAAAACATGGTGGATCTGCTACAAACACAGGATCTACAGAAGCTCAAATTGCATTATTCACATATAGAATTCAGCATTTAACAGGGCATCTAAAAGAAAGAAAAAAAGATTTGAACACAGAACGTTCCTTGGTTCGTTTGGTAGGAAAAAGAAGACGTTTGCTTGATTATTTGAAACATACCGAGATTAACCGGTATCGTGAAATCATCAAGGAATTAAACATAAGAAAATAAGTTTTTCTCTTGATAAGAAAAAGATTATAAGGCAATTATATTCTAATTGCCTTTTTTGCTATACACGTATGGCATTCTCTTTTGTTTGAAAAGTATAAAAAGAAATTGACGGCACAGGGCTGTCAAAATGACCGCAATATAAAGAATAAGTATTAAGTATGAAAGGTATTAAAAAAGTTTTCAGCCTTGCCGATGGCCGGGTTATTGAAATTGAGACCGGAAAGTTGGCGAAACAAGCCGACGGTTCCGCAGTAGTTCGCATGGGCAACACCATGCTTTTGGCAGCAGTTTGCGCTAAGAAAGACGCCGCAGAAAATGTAGATTTCATGCCACTTCAGGTGGAATATCAAGAAAAATATGCTGCTTTAGGGCGTTTCCCCGGTGGATTTTTTAAACGTGAAGCACGTCCTTCAGAGAATGAAATATTAACTTCTCGCCTTGTTGACAGAGCTTTGCGTCCACTTTTTCCGGACGATTATCATGCAGAAGTTCAAGTACAAATCACTTTAATTTCAGCAGAAGAAAATACAGCACCCGATGCCTTGGCAGCTTTGGCTGCAGCTGCGGCTTTGGCTGTTTCGGATATTCCGTTCAACGGGCCTGTTTCAGAGGTTCGTGTGGCTTATTTGAATGGACAAATGGTTGTTAATCCGCCTTTGGCCGACATTAAAGAGGCTTCTTTGGATTTAATGGTAGCTGCTACCATGGACAATATTATGATGGTGGAAGGTGAAATGAAAGAGGTTTCCGAAGATTTGATGCTCGAAGCTTTGAGAACAGCTCACGATGCCATTAAACTTCATTGCCAAGCTTTGAACGAATTGACCGAAATGGTAGGAAAAACTCAAAAAAGAGAATACTGCCACGAAACTCATGATGAAGATTTGCGCAAAGCAATGCACGAAGTTACTTATCAAGAGTGTTATAATATTGCCAAAAAAGGTATTGCCAATAAATCAGAAAGATCCGCTGCTTTTGAAGCTGTGAAAGCAAATTTTGTAAGCACCCTTTCTGAAGAATATGCAAAGGAAAAAAGCTTTTTAATTAAACGTTATTTTCACGATATTGAAAAAGAAGCTGTTCGCGATGCCGTATTAAACGAAAGAACCCGTTTGGATGGAAGAAAATTAGACGAAATCCGCCCAATTTGGTGCGAAACGGATTATTTGCCTTCGGCTCATGGTTCGGCAATTTTCACACGTGGCGAAACACAGTCTTTGACAACGGTTACCTTGGGTTCAAAATTGGATGAGCAAGAAGTTGATGGCGCTGTAATCAAAGGTTCCAACGATTTCCTTTTACATTACAATTTCCCCGGTTTTTCTACAGGCGAAGTAAAACCTATCAGAGGATTGGGCAGAAGAGAAGTAGGACACGGAAACTTAGCTTTGCGAGCTTTGAAATATGTAATTCCGAGCAAACCGGGCAATCCTTATACAATCCGTGTGGTTTCCGATATTTTGGAATCCAACGGGTCATCATCTATGGCAACTGTTTGCGCAGGAACTTTGGCTTTGATGGATGCCGGTGTTAAAATTTCGAAACCTGTTTCCGGTATTGCCATGGGATTGATTTCCAAAGGTGGAAAATGGGCGGTGCTTTCAGATATTTTAGGCGATGAAGACCACTTAGGCGATATGGACTTTAAAGTTACCGGAACCCGCGATGGTATTACAGCTTGCCAAATGGATATTAAAGTAGATGGACTTTCTTATGAAATTCTTGCGCAAGCCTTGGCACAAGCCAATGCCGGAAGAATGCATATTTTGAATATCATTGAAGAAACCATTTCTCAACCTAGAGAAGATTACAAACCTCATGTTCCAAGAATTGTTCAGATAGAAATTCCTAAAGAATTTATCGGTGCTGTGATTGGTACAGGTGGTAAAGTAATTCAGGAAATGCAAAGAGAAACCGGCACAACCATTACTATTGAAGAAGTAGGCAATGTGGGTATTATTGACATTATGTCGAACCAAAAAGCCGGTATGGACGCTGCCTTGGAAAGAATAAAAGCTATTACGGCGGTTCCCGAAGTAGGTGAAATTTACCACGGAGTGGTAAAAAACATCCAAGCTTTTGGCGCCTTTGTTGAAATTCTTCCGGGAAAAGATGCTCTGTTGCATATTTCCGAAATTACCTGGGAACGTTTAGACGATGTAGAAAAAGTTTTAAAAGTAGGCGATAAGGTAGATGTGAAATTAATTGGCGTCGATCCTAAAACCAATAAATTAAAACTTTCGAGAAAAGTACTTTTGCCACGTCCCGAAGGAATGGAAAAAAGAAAAGAAGACAAACCTGAATAAAAAGGGTTGTCACTTACAATAATGAAACGAGGCTGTTCAAAAAGGGCAGCCTCGTTTGTTTATATTAGGCGTAGAGTTCCCTCTTTGCTTTATGGGGAAGATATCTTAAACCGGTGTAGTATTTTTACTTCTATTGCAATAATAAATAGCAAAAACGGTGACTTTTTGAGCGGTTTTTGGCGATATCCTTTGTTTTTTGTTGTGGTTAAACATTTTCCGATATTGACGGCTATTGCAAAAAAGTTCAGTGAAAGCATAAGGTTCTTTCAAAATATCAATGGACTGTAAAAACAGCCCATTGATATTGACATTTTTGTCGAACATCTATGTTGGCCTGGACAGGTTGCTCCCCACCAGAGCCATAGATTTTATAAAGGTAAAACTAAATGCTAAAAGCCAAGATAAATCGCTCAAAAAACAGCCTAAATATTGTCCATTAGAAAACAACGTCTATTTTTCAGCCTGAATTTCCTCCATTACTCCTTAATATTCAGGATTATTGTCGAAAAATATCGCAATAGAAGAAAACGATTTGTGTTTTAATCTAATCGCTGCCATCTATAATCTTAATCTAACTTACAAATGATTTCCCGAAGAGGTCTAATAAAGTACAAAAGTTGAATAACAAGGGTTGTAATATGAGAGGTATCGTCAGTAATTAAGTGTATCTGCATTAACGTACAAAGAGTTGTGGAAAGAATAGGCGAACAAATAATAGCCAATTGAGAACCACCAATGAAACCAACCAAAGTTGAACTGAAACATATTGTAGCAGTAAAAAGCATAAACTTTGGGTTATCTATGGCATTCACCAATGAACACGAAAAGTAATAGATTTCTGCATAGGTGCTCAGAATACGGAAAACCTGCAAAAGGTAACAAATAGTGCTTTAGAGAGTTGAAGTCCAAACATGTTTACATCAACAAACTAAATATTTACAAGAGTTTGTTGGCAATAAGATACACAAAGTTATTACCGTTGCACCAACCATATAAAACGCATGAAGCTGACCTTGCTGATATAATGCAAACGATTAATTCGCAAAGGGATTTGCTTTACAGAAGCTGAAAGGATATTAAAATTTAGTGAGCTTTATGATGAGATAGTAAAAACAACTAATGTGAATATTCTCATTCAAAATATCAAACAATTTGTAATTGCTATAGAAAGAAATGTTTAAATTTTCAAATGCAATTGTAGATTACGTTAGCATAATAAAATATTGCATTTCTGCCTAGATAGAATAAAAAGGGATTGGTTATAAAGTATAGATTTTGATTTTATTCCATGTAAAAATCAGCTATTTGCATTTTGTCATCTATACATTTTTAGCAATCCCAATAAAAAAAAGAAACGCCTTAAATTAAAAGTTTAAGGCGTTTCTCATATAAAAAATCATGTCTTATTTTTTCTTATGAAAGTTTTCTAAACCTTCGTTCAGGAACTTTACAAAATTCTCTACATTTTTGTCGTACACTTTATTTTGTTCTGTCAATAGATTTTCGTTTGCATCCATCAAAACATAATAAGGTTGAGCATTCATGTTAAACTTTGTAATTTGATAATTCAAATTTTTCTTACCCAAAGTTTTAATCACTTTCCCTTCGGCAGTGGTTATCCACTCATTTTCGGGAAGGCTGATAAAGTTCGCATCCGCATAAAGTGCAACCATCACAAATTTTTCTGATAAAAGTTGCTGCACTTGCGGTGCATTCCAAACATTGTTTTCCATTTCGCGACAATTAGCACAAGTTTTTCCGGTAAAATCCACAAAAATGGGTTTATTTACTTTCTTGGCGTGGGCTTTGGCTTCTTCCAAATCATAAAAACCTTCAAAACCTGTGGGCAAATGCAATATGTCCGCATATTTTCTATCCAAAGGCAATTCACCGGCTTTTTCGCTGCCACCACCGCCATGTCTGCTGCTTTCATATACAATTCTTCCCATGTCAAAATCTTGGGTTGTCATCGGCGGAACATATCCTGAAAGCGCTTTCAGAGGTGCACCCCAAAGCCCAGGAATCATGTAAACCACAAAGGCAAAAGTAATGATAGACAAAAACAAACGGGGAACAGTTATTTCTTTTAAAGGTGAATCGCCTTTAAAGTTCATTTTACCTAACAAATAGAAGCCCAACATAGCAAAAATCACAATCCACAAACACAAATAGGTTTCGCGGCTCAAAATACCCCAGTTGCTACTCAAGTCAGCAATGCTTAAAAATTTCAAGGCCAATGCCACTTCTATAAAACCAAATACAACTTTAACAGTATTTAACCAACTTCCTGATTTCATTTTGCTCATGGCCGATGGGAACAACGCCAATAATGTAAATGGCAATGCGAAACCGACTGCAAAACCAACCATTGAAATCAAAGGAACCAAACGGCTGGAAGAACCTGACGATAATTCTATTAAAGCGCTTCCTAAAATGGGGCCTGTGCAAGAAAAAGACACCAAAACGGTTGTCAAAGCAATGAAGAAAGGCCCTAAAAGTCCACCTTTATCGGCTTTTTCATCCGATTTATTAATCATCCAGCTTGGCATTTTGATATCGAACAAACCGAAGAATGAAAATGCAAAGAACATGAAAATGAGGAAAAAGATAACGTTTGGAATCCAGTGTGTACTAATAATGTACATGGCATCTTGTCCAAAAATCAGAGTCAGAATAAGCCCCAAAACTGCAAATATCAAAATAATAGAAAGGCCGAATATCAAGGCTTGTTTAGTACCTTCTTTCTTGTTTGAACCTCCTTTCATAAAAAAGCTTACAGTCATTGGTATCATTGGGAATACGCAAGGCGTAATCAAGGCCAAAAGTCCCATACCAAAAGCTACAAAAAAGGCCAACAATAAAGAATCTGACTCTCCTGCCTCTTTAGTCGACGAAACTTCCACTGCCGCAGTTTTCACTTCCGGTTGTTGTGCTGTTTCTACAGCCGGAGTATCTGCTTCTGTCGTAGTTGCAGCAACTGCCGTATCTACTGCCTTTGTGGGATCTTCAGCAGAAATTGCACTTGCATCTACGCCTTTTACACTAAAACTGAAAGGCACTTCGTCTGGTGGAATGCAACTTCCTTCGTTGCACAATTGGTATTCCAAATGCCCTTCAACCTTAAAGTCTTTTGTTGATAGAACTTTGATTTTTTGTTTAAAAACTGCTTTATTTGAAAAATAGCTTACATTTACCTTGAAAACATCATCGAAAGACTTGGTAACTTTAGGTTCTACAACCTTATCGATACGTTTGTAATTCGGGCTTTCCTTAAAAGTAAACACCATAGGAAGCGGGCCATTGGGATCGGTGTATTGTGAATAAATATGCCAACCGCTTTCCAAACTCAAAGAAAAAATCAATTCTACTTCGGAATCTGAAACTTTCTTTGTGCTAAAAGACCATTTTGTGGGATTTAAGACTTGTGCAAACGAAATATTCGCAACTGCAAACAAGGCTAAAAGACTGATAAAAAATCTTTTCTTCATAAAATTTATATTTATTGTAAGCTGGTATAATTTACAAAGGTAGTTTTTTTTCCAATAGAAAAAAATCTTTTTTGAACGATTAACCGCTTAATTTTTAACAATAACGCATAAATCGTATAAAAGTGTGCATAATTCTGCAAACAAAAGGGCTATTCTTTTGTTAATCTAAACAAATCTTTTGGACTACAAAAATAAAGTGAAACTTATGAAAGACATTGAAATTGCTCAAAAAACCAATTTAAAACCTATCCAAAAAATTGCTAAAATCCTTAATATTCCGGAAAATGATTTGGAACTTTATGGAAAATACAAAGCAAAACTGCCTTTGCAGCTGATTGATGAAACTAAAGCTGTAAAAACACCTTTGGTTTTGGTTACAGCCATCACGCCAACCCCTGCCGGTGAAGGGAAAACAACAACTTCGATAGGTTTGGCGCAAGGATTAAATAAAATCGGCAAAAAGGCAACAGTGGTGCTTCGTGAACCTTCCCTGGGGCCTATTTTTGGTGTAAAAGGTGGCGCTACAGGCGGCGGATATTCACAGGTTTTACCCATGGAAGACATAAACCTTCAGTTTACCGGTGATTTGATTGCCATAGAACGGGCTCACAACCTTTTGTCTGCCATTATCGACAATAATATTCAAAATAAAGACAACAATCTTGACATAGACCCTCGTACCATTAAATGGAAAAGGGTAATGGATATGAACGACAGATCTTTGCGTCAAATTGTAATTGGTTTAGGCGGCGTTCCTCATGGGGTTCCTCGCCAAACCGGCTTCGATATTACTGCGGCATCCGAAGTAATGGCCATCCTTTGCATGTCGCAAAACATACAGGATTTGAAAGAACGTTTGGGGAATATTTTTATTGGTTATACTTATGCCGGCAAAGCCATTTTTGCAAAAGACCTGAAAGCCGAAGGCGCCATGGCGGCATTGCTCAAAGATGCCATAAAACCCAATTTAGTTCAAACCCTTGAAGGCACTCCTGCCATTATCCACGGGGGGCCTTTTGCCAATATTGCCCAAGGCACCAACACCATTATTGCCACCAAAATGGCATTGTCGTTGTCCGATATTGTGGTTACGGAAGCAGGGTTTGCTTCGGAACTTGGCGCTGAAAAATTTTTCGACATCAAATGCCGGAAAGCGGGCTTAACGCCCAAAGCTACAGTGTTGGTAGCCACAATCAGGGCTCTGAAATATCATGGCGGCGCTTTACTGAAAGAACTAACCGCAACTAATTTGGAAGCGCTTCGCATGGGGCTACAAAATTTGGAAAAACATATTGAAAATATACGTTGTTTTGGTTTAAACCCTATTGTTGCCATTAACAAATTTTCGAGCGACAGCCCTGAAGAAATCCAACTTTTGAAAGAACATGCCGTAAAAATGGGTGTACAAGTTTCTTTGGTGGAAGGCTGGGAAAAAGGTGGCGATGGCTGTACAGACCTTGCAGAAAAGGTGCTTAAATCCATCAAAGAATTTACTTCTTTTCAATTTCTTTACTCCGAAACGGATAATATGGAAGAAAAAATCCAACGGATTGCCACTAAATTATACGGCGCCCAAACCGTGGAATATTCTACCGATGCCAAATCTATGCTGAAAAAAATCAGTGAATTGGGATTTCAAAACCTGCCTATTTGCATGGCAAAAACTCAAAAATCGTTATCCGATAACGAAAAATTGAAAGGACGCCCCAAAGGTTTCACTTTCAGAATTAGGGAAGTAGAATTGGCTTCGGGAGCAGGATTTATTATCCCTATTGCCGGAAGCATCATGCGGATGCCGGGTTTACCGGAACATCCCTCTGCCGAAAACATTGACATTGATAACAATGGAAAAATAACAGGACTTTTTTAAATTCAGAAAGCTTTCAACGATAAATACCATGAACAAAAAAGCGGCCTGTCAGATTCCAGAAATCTGACAGGCCGCTTTAAATTTTACATTATATTATTTTGTTTTGCCTTGGCTGGCAACGGCGTCCATTTTGGCTTTGATTTCTTCAGGATCGCCCAAAAAGAAATCATTTTGCAAATGCAATAGATCATTAAATTCAAATACATAAGGAATTCCTGTAGGAATATTGAATTTCAGAATTTCTTCTTCAGTCATATATTTGATTAACTTCACAATACCCCTCAAACTATTGCCGTGAGCTACAACCAAAATTTCGTCATGCGATTCAAATGACTTTAAAATGCAATCTGTGTAACAAGGTATAAGCCTTGTTATAGTATCTTCCAACGATTCTGTCAAAGGGATCATTTCATCAGGAAGAAAATTGTAACGAGGGTCTTTTCGCGGACTGTTTGGCGCATTCAAATCAATGGCCGGTGGGCGTACATTGAAAGCCCTTCTCCATTGCAAAACTTTGTCGTCGCCATATTTTGCGGCTGTTTCGGCTTTGTTTAAACCTTGTATTTCGCCATAATGCTTTTCATTCAAACGCCAGTCTTTTACGACCTGAAGCCAGTCCATATCCATTTCATCGAGCATATAGTTCAATGTTTTAATGGCGCGTTTCAAGTACGAAGTGTAACAAAATTGAGGATGATAACCATTTTCCAACAATGTTTTCCCTGCTTTTTTTGCTTCTTCAACCCCTAGTGGACTTAAATCCACATCTGTCCAGCCCGTAAAAAGGTTCAGCTTATTCCACTCGCTTTCCCCGTGGCGTACTAAAATTAATCTTTTCATATCTATTCTATTTTATCGTTAAAATTATTTCTTTTTTGAATTTTCTTTCAAAGGTTTCAGCTTTTTCAAATCTAATTGTTGTGATTTGAGTTTACCGGAAAATGCAAACACCAATATTACAATTCCAATGATAATAAATGGAATACTTAGAATTTGCCCCATATTTAAAGTCATATTTTGTTCAAATTCTACTTGGTTTTCTTTGAAAAATTCAATGATAAACCGAAGCAAGAACAATACACTTAAAAATGTGCCAAAAATGACTCCTTCTTTGGGCTTTCCTGATTTTTTATAGTAGTAATACAATAATCCTAAAGAGAGCAGGAAATAAGAAATTCCTTCGTAAAGTTGCGTAGGGTGTTTTGGCAATACTTCTCCTGCCCTGACAAAAATAAATCCCCAAGGTAAAGAGGTAACATGTCCATAAATTTCGGAATTCATCAAATTGCCAAGCCTGATAAAAAGGCCACCCATGGCCACAATAATTACCAAACGGTCAAGAACCCATAAATAGGGTAAACGCGTTGCTCGTTGATATAGATATATAGAGAACAATAATCCTATAGCCCCACCGTGGCTTGCCAATCCTTGAAATCCGGTAAACTTCCATGAAGCAAAATCAAAAAAGCCATTTGGAAACTGAAACGGCAAAATAATTTCCCACGGGCGTGCTAAATAATACGAGGGTTCATAAAATAAACAATGTCCTAAACGTAATCCAATTAGCAATCCTAAAAATACATAAAGACTTAGTTTATCTAAATAGCCGACAGGAACTTGTTCCTTTTCGAACATTTTTTTGAGAATAAAATAACCCAAAATAAAAGACAAGGCAAACAATACCCCATACCAACGGATACTAATATTGCCTACATGAAAAAGAACTGGGGAAATATCCCATGTAATAAAAA
>JAVBMO010000045.1:0-14431 GCA_031552355.1 Bacteroidales bacterium
CCTATCCAAAGAATATTTTTTTTTGCCATTGATTTAATGTTTTGAAATTAAAGACATGAAAAAATATTAAAAAAATTATTCTGCTAATTTTATTTTAATCAACCTGCTCAGATATTCGTAATGGGCTTTGGTTAAAGTATCTCCTGACATATTTTGCAATTGCTTTTGTAGTGTTTTTAACTGGAAGGCGACAAATGCTTCCAAGTCGGTAGTATCAATAGAGGGAGATTGTAAGCTGGTTTTGTTGTCAGTAACTACAATGAGCGAGCTGCTTGCAGGTAAAAGATTCAGTAAGGATTTAATATAGCTTTTTTGCAGATTTCTGTAATAAGCGCCTGTTTCTTTGCTGAAAACGGCTTTGTTCATATCCTCGAAGAAATCTTGAATGGTGTAGGCTTCTTTTCCTTTTATTTTTTCGGTATAAAGCAAATTTTGAAGAACTCTTGGCTGCAAAAGCGCCTGGATTCCGGCAGTCTGAATATTGTCGGCCAAAGCCAATATATTTTGTCCTGTTTTAGCCGCAATGGCTGTATCCAAAAGCCAAACGGGTTCTTTGAATAAATTTCTTTTCAGGTATTCAAAAGCCTCTTTTTGTTTTTCTTTAGGAACAAATTCATAAATATTGCCGGCTTGTTCCACTCTTTTGGGCGTTTGGTAAATTCCGCCAATCCAGCGAGCAGCATGCACTGTGTAGCGATTATACTGACGGACAATTTCCTGATACATTTCGGCTAAATTACCATAACCTTCGTTGGGAGTTTTTGTCCAATCCTGCAAATTCGCTACCACAATTTTCATATTCTTGATGCCATATTCATTTGCAATCATTTGGTTGTCGCCCAAATCTTCGGATTGGCAACGCGGATCGTTGCTACTTCTTTCGCTTCCGAACCATAGGCGCGGGTCCTTGCTTTTTTCAATAACCCACTCGTTCAGTTTGGGAAGTTCTGCCACAGGGTCGTCAATGTCGGGGAACAAAGTATAGCCCCATTGAAGCGCCCATTCATCGTAGATTCCGATTTTGGGAAACAAAAGCTCCCTGCGGATGTGGTCTTCGGGTTGGGCTACATAATTGAACCGGGCATAATCCATGATGGAGTAAGCAAAGCCATCGGTTTTCATAAAGTTGGAATCCCGTAGTTTTTCAGTGGGAACCAAAGCCGAAGAACCGAAATTATGGCGCAAGCCCAAAGTATGTCCCACTTCGTGGCTCGACACAAAACGGATGAGTTGCCCCATCAATTCATCGTCGAAAACCAATTTTTGTGCGCCGGTATCCAATGCGCCGCACTGAATGAAGTACCAGTTGCGCAAAAGACTCATCACATTGTGATACCAATTGATATGACTTTCGAGGATTTCGCCTGTGCGTGGATCGGCAACATGTGGGCCGCTGGCATTGGCAGTGGTAGAAGGTTTGTAAACGATGGCCGAATAACGGGCATCTTCCAACGACCAAGTAGAATCTTCTTCTTTTGAAGGGGCGCGCCTTCCGACAATGGCATTTTTGAACCCGGCTTTTTCAAAAGCTTTTTGCCAGTCGTTCACACCTTGAATCAGGTAAGGAACCCATTTTTCGGGAGTGGCAGGGTCTATATAGAATACAATAGGGTTTTGCGGTTCCACCAATTCGCCCTGTTTATATTTTTCCAAATCTTCGGGCTTGGGCTCCAAACGCCAACGGGTAATCTTTTGGATACCTTTTACGCCTTGCGGATTTTCGTCGAAAGAAGTATAATAGCGGCTGAAAAACCCGACACGTTCATCGGCATAGCGCGGTGTCATAGGGTTTTCGGGTAGGGCAATAATGGAATTATTCAACTCAAAAGTGGCCGTTTCTCCATCTTGGGTAAGAAAAGTTTTTACACTTTTAAGTTCTACATTTTGAGGATAAGTGTTGATGCCGACAATATAAGATTTGTCTGCTTGAAGATTGCCCAAATTGAAACTGTTTTTAATGTGTTTGGGAAATGAAAAGATGGAGCTCTCGGAGTTGAGGTAATCTGTAATGTCGATAATGTTTGTATTGCCACTGTCCGAAACCACTTTGATTTCGAAAGAGGCCGCAATGGCTTGCAAATTCGACCGGCTTACCATTTTGTACGATTCTTCGGTGGAATCGGTGTATTCAGAAGTTAGGACGGTGCGGAGCAGAATATTGTTGTAAGGATTTTTTTCGAAACGAATCATTTTGGTGTTGATGTGGTCGCCGGCAAAGCCGCTCGTACCTTGATGTACACCTGCCGAACCTTGCGACAAACGGCTTACCATCAAAAGGTCTTTGTTCAGAAGTGAATCGGGAATTTCTAAATAAAAACGGTTATCGGATTTATACACCGTAAACAAACCTTGTTTTTGTTCCTGTTTGTTTTTGAAAAATTCGCTTGCTTTGGCCGGTTTCTTTTCAGCCTTGGTAGTTTCGGCGGATTGGGTTTTGCTTTTTTGAGCTTTTTTGTGGGAAGCGCATCCGTTTGTCCCCATCAAAAGAGAAATGGAAATGAAAAGGATAAGGAAGCTTTTATTTTGAAAGTTTTTCATAGTATATAGGGGTTAAAGGTTCAAGGCAAAGGGCAAAAGGTGCCTTCATGCCGCCAATTAAAATTCAAAATTCAGAATTTATAATTTCTTTCCGGTTTTTACAATGACGGATTTGCGCCAGTTTCCACTTTTGTAATAAAAATACGACAATACCATTCCCGAAAACCAAGCAATGGGGATTGACCACCAGATGCCGTCGATGCCTATATGTTTTGAAAGTAGCCAAGCCAAAGGGATACGGATAATCCAAAGTGAAAACAAAGTAATGAACATGGGGATTAGAGTGTCGCCTGCACCACGCATAACACCATTGATGACAAACATGGTGGAAAACAAAACATAGAACGAAGCCACAATCAATAAGTATTCGGCGCCAATGGCAATGATTTCGGTATCGGGGGTAAACAAATGCATGAGCGGAAAGCGGAAAATGACAATAAATGCCGACAACACCAAGGCAAATCCGGTTGACATCAGAAATGTGGATCCCAAACCCATTTTTACCCGTTTGAATTTTCCCGCACCGAGATTTTGTCCTGAAAATGTGGAAAGCGCTGCACCGAAGTTCATGCCGGGCATGGTTGCTAAGGATTCAATGCGTCCGGCAACGGTATAGGCCGCAACGGCACTGGTTCCAAAGTTGTTCACAATACGCAGTAAAGCCAGCATGCCAAAAGCCACAAAAGTTTGCTGTAAACCTGTAGGGAAGCCTATGCTCATGCTTTGCTTGAAAATGGCTTTGTCAAACTGCAAGCGGACATATTTCAATTTCAGGAGTTCGTGTTTGGAATTCAGGTAAAATAATGCAATGATAAACGCCAGTCCCTGCGCTACCACAGTAGCCCATGCCGAACCGGCAATTCCCCATTTGAAAACGCCTACGAACAATATGGCCAAAACAATATTAATAAGGGTGCTGACGATTAGGAAGTACAAAGGTGTTTTGCTGTCGCCAAGGCCTCGCAAAATGGCGGCCACACCATTGAATCCGAAAAAGAAAACCATTCCGGCAAGAAAGACCCTGAAATAGATAACAGCCTCAGGGATTACTTCGGGTGGAAGTTTGATTAATTGGAAAATAAACTCACTGCAAAAGTAACCGAGTACAGCCGTTACCAGTGAAGAAATGAAAAGAAATATATAAGCTGTGTTGATAGCCCGTTTTACAGAATCCATGTTTTTGGCACCATAATATTGGGCAATCACGATGGTAATGCCCATGGTAATTCCCACCACCAACGAAATCAAAATAAAAATCAAAGGAAACGAAGCGCCCACAGCCGCCAAGGCTTCTTTTCCCACATAATGTCCAACCACAATACTGTCGATGACATTGTACAATTGTTGGAAAATATTCCCGATAAGCATGGGAATGGTGAACTTGAAAATTAAATTGCCGGGGCTACCCTTTGTAAGGTCTTTCATTATGGGCTTAAAAATCTGTAAAAAACACTGAAAATCTATTCTGCAAAAGTACGAATTTAATGAAGAATGGACAATTTGCAGTAAGAAATAACAAAGACAAAAAAACAAATCTTAAAATTTGTCTTTCCCAAAATTTGCATAATCAGGTGAAACGCTATTCAAGTTGAGTCTACGCTTTCTACCAGTTCCAGTATTCATTCGTTTATTGTTCATAAATTCGTACCTTTGCCCATTAATTATTATAATAGTAAGAGCGTGAAAATAGAACAGATACTTCAAGAAAACATAATAAAAGCATTTGCAGCATTGTATAACGAAACCCTTTCGGAAGAAATGGTGATTCTGCAAAACACAAAAAAAGAATTTACAGGCGATTTTACTTTGGTGGTTTTCCCTTTTGTAAAAGCGGCAAAAAAATCCCCTGAAATTTTGGCTGCGGAATTAGGTAATGAAATCAAAAAGAATGTTCCTTTTGTTACCGACTTCAATGTTATTAAAGGGTTTTTAAATTTCAGTATTGCTGATGACTACTGGTTTTCTTTTTTGCAGGAAAACGGAACAAATCCCGATTTTGGGAAAAAAGAAATCAATAAATCTAATCCCATTGTTGTTGAATATTCATCGCCTAATACGAACAAACCCCTGCATTTGGGACATGTTCGCAACAATTTGTTGGGGCATTCCATTTGTGAATTATTGGCCGCCAACGGAAATTTGGTCAAAAAAGTAAATCTGATTAACGACAGAGGAATTCATATTTGCAAATCCATGTTGGCATGGCAGCTTTTTGGAAATGGCGAAACGCCCGAAAATTCCGGCATAAAAGGCGACCACTTGGTTGGAAAATATTATGTTCTTTTTGATAAAACTTACAAAGCTGAAATAGAAGAACTTCAAACCAAAGGTGTAAGCAAAGAGGAGGCCGAAAAATTAGCCCCCATATTGCTGCAAGCCCAAGAAATGCTTCGCAAATGGGAAGCCAAAGATGCCGAAACCATTGCCCTTTGGGAAAAAATGAACCAATGGGTTTATGCCGGATTCGACAAAACTTACCAAAAAATGGGTGTTACATTCGACAAGGTTTATTACGAATCGGAAACCTATCTTTTGGGAAAAGAAATTGTGCAAGAAGGGCTGCAAAAAGGAATTTTGGAAAAGAAAGCAGATAGCTCTGTTTGGGCAAATTTGACCGACAACGGATTGGATGAGAAGCTTTTGTTGCGTTCCGACGGAACTTCTGTTTATATGACGCAGGATTTGGGCACAGCACTGCTTCGCCACAAAGATTTTAATTCTGAAAAATTGGTTTATGTGGTTGGAAATGAGCAAAACTACCATTTTGAGGTATTGAAATTGGTTTTGCAAAAATTGGGTTATGCTTGGGCTGAAAAAATCTACCATTTGTCGTATGGTATGGTGGAACTTCCTGAAGGGAAAATGAAATCGCGGGAAGGTACTGTGGTTGATGCCGACGATTTGATGAACGAAATGATTGAAACAGCAGAAAAAACCACTTTGGAACATCGCAAAAATGACGATTTTTCAGGGGAGGAAGCTGCACAATTGTACGAAATGTTGGGATTGGGCGCCTTGAAATATTTTATTTTAAAGGTGGACCCTGTAAAAAATATGCTTTTCAATCCAAAGGAATCCATTGATTTCAATGGAAATACAGCGCCATTCATTCAATATACACATGCCCGTATCCGTTCTATCATCAGAAAAGCTCAACAGGAAAAGGGAATCCGCGATTTGAACGAATTACCCTGCATTTTTGTTGAAAAAGAAAAGATTTTGTTGAAATTGTTACATCAATACCCTGCCATTATTTCGCAAGCAGCAGAGAATTATAGTCCGGCCGTTGTGGCCAATTATGTTTATGAATTGTCGAAAGAATTCAATAGTTTTTATCAGGAAGTACCGATTTTGAAAGAATCCAATGCAGAAGTCCTGAATTTTCGCGTTCATTTGACACAATTTGTCGGATTGGTAATTAAATCGGGAATGCAGCTTTTAGGAATACAAGTTCCTGAAAGAATGTAATTCACTATGAAACCATTTAAGCACTTTTCTCAAATGATATTTTAATGACTTTTATTTATAATTCATACATCATCGTTCATCATTAAAAACATTTTCAAATAGCAAATGAAGATTCTGCATACTTCTGATTGGCATTTGGGAAAGCGTTTGTTCAATTTTTCCAGAATGGACGAACAGAAAGCCGTTTTGGAAGAAATTGTGAATATTGCCCGAATAGAAAATGTTGATGTGGTATTGGTTGCAGGCGATTTGTTCGATGTCCCCAATCCTTCTAACGATGCCATGTTGTTGTTAAATAATACATTGGCACAACTTTCAGAAAATGGAAAGCGTTTGGTTGTGGCTTTGGCCGGAAACCATGATTCGCCAGACAGGATTGAAAGCAATGCCTGTTTTGCTCAAATTTGCGGAGTACTTTTTCCGGGCTATCCGCATACAAAATTTGAACCTTTGAAAATTCCGCAAGGGTTTCAAATAACAAAATCCGATGAAGGTTTTATAGAGGTTTTACTTCCTCAATGCAGTTCGCCTTTGCGATTGATTTATACACCATACGCCAATGAACTTCGACTAAAACAACTTTTGCATTTCGAAGAGAATCAAAAAAATATAGCTTTGCGAAAGATACTGCAAGAACATTGGAATCAATTATCCGAGAAATATTGCGACGAAAAAGGTGTGAATATCCTTTGTGCCCATTTGTTTTTTCAGGAAAATGAAAGCGACATCCGCAAAGAGGATATTGACGAAGAATATCCTATCAATATTGGCGGAGCTTCTGCTATTTATGCCGATAATATTCCGGGAAAAATTCAATATGTGGCGGTTGGGCATTTACACCGTTACCAGCAAATAAGCCAAAAGCCTTGTCCTATTGTTTATTCGGGAAGTCCCATAGCTTATAGTTTTGCCGAAGAAAATCAGGATAAATATGTTTTGATTGTGGATGCAGAACCGGAACAAACAGTTACAATAAAGCCTGTTTTGTTGAAGCAGGGAAAACGTTTACTAAAAGTTTCCTTTTCGTCTGTGAACGAGGCAGTTGAATTTCTACATCAACATCCCAACGAAATTATTGAATTGACAATGAAAACCACCCATTACTTGACAGGAAATGAAAAAGCATTGTTAAAGTCTGTTCACAATATGTTGGAGATTATCCCATTGGTGAAAGGGAATACGCCCATTTCCTCACAACAAGAACGGATCTACGAATTGCGAAACGACATGCAAGGACTTTTTTCAGAATATTTCAAAAAAGAGAGTGGGGGACAGGAACCTTCTTCAGAAATAATTGATTTATTCAATGAAATCATAAGTACTCCGACAAAACTATCGGAAGATATTTCTTGAAAAGGATTATCAGTAAATTTTATTTTGGATTTTAATCCTTTACTCATTATGATATGGCTCGTTTTTCAGAATACTGAAAGCCCTATAACATTGTTCCACAAAGAATAAGCGAATCATTTGGTGGGAAAATGTCATTTTTGAAAAGGCTACTTTTTCATGAGCCAAAGCATAAATTTTAGGCGAAAAGCCAAACGCGCCGCCAATAATAAAGGTCAGATTTTTGCACCCTTGATTCATTTTCTTTTGCATGAAATCGGCAAAATCCATTGAACGGAATTCTGTTCCCCGTTCGTCGAGCAAAACAATGTAATCTGATTTGGATAAATATTTTTGCAATAATTCGGCTTCCTTTTCCTTAATTTGTTCCGGCGAAAGGTTTTTGATGTCTTTCAGTGCCGGAATTTCAATTAGTTCAAAAGAAATATAATGTTGAAGGCGTTTTTCATAGATAGAAATGCCTTTTTTTAGGTAATCTTCATCGGTTTTGGCTATGCAAACAAGCGTTAACTTCATGGTTTAAGATAAATTAAAGACGAATACTGATTTTCAGTATTCGTCTTTAAAAATTAGTTAGCAACTACTTTTTTGCCTTTTTTCTTTGAAGTTTCAACCTTAACTTTAATGATAGGATCTTCAAATTCACCTTGCTTTTCAGCCTGTATCAAAATTTTATCGCCTTCGGATAATTTTGTTTTAATCATTTCTTCAGCCAGTTCATCTTCCACATAACGCTGAATAGCTCTTTTCAAAGGACGGGCGCCAAAATCAGGGTCCCAACCTTTTTCTATCAAAAAATCTTTGGCTTCTTCGCTCAATTCCAAAGTGTAGCCCATTTTTGCAATGCGGTCTTTTAGTCCTCGTAATTCAATATCAATAATTTTGTGGATATCTTCACGCTCAAGGCTATTAAAAACAATTACATCATCAATACGGTTCAAAAATTCAGGTGCAAAGGCTTTTTTCAAGGCATTTTCAATAACACCTTTTTCCATGGTTTCTTTGTTTTTTTCCCTCGAAGAAGTACTAAATCCAACACCCACGCCAAAATCTTTCAGCTGGCGTGAACCAATATTTGAAGTCATAATAATCAAAGTATTTTTGAAATCTACTTTGCGGCCTAAACCGTCGGTCAATTGTCCATCGTCCAAAACTTGTAGCAACAAGTTGAAAACATCGGGATGAGCTTTTTCAATTTCGTCTAAAAGAACGATAGAATAGGGCTTGCGACGTACTTTTTCAGTCAGCTGCCCACCTTCTTCATAACCCACATAACCCGGAGGCGCGCCAATCAAACGCGATACGGCAAATTTTTCCATATATTCGCTCATATCCACACGAATCATGGCGTTTTCGGAATCGAACAAATATTTTGCCAAAACCTTTGCCAAATAAGTTTTTCCAACACCTGTGGGCCCTAAGAAAATCAACGAACCTATGGGTTTATTCGGATCTTTCAAGCCCACACGGTTACGGCGAATGGCTTTCACCACTTTCCTGATGGCTTCGTTTTGCCCTATCACAGAATCTTCCAAATCCGATTCCATGGAAATAAGGCGGTCGGTTTCGCTTTGTGCAATTCTTTGCACAGGAACACCTGACATCATAGCCACAACTTCGGCCACATCTTGATCTGTAACTTCTATTCTGTTATCTTTTAAATCATTCAACCATTTGTCTTTATGAGCGTTCAGCTGAATGTTTAATTTACGTTCTTCATCGCGGTAAGTTGCTGCATCGTTGTAGTTTTTTTGTTGAACAGCTTCCCGTTTTAAATCTACCACAGCTGCAATTTCTTTTTCCAAACGAACGATATCGTCAGGAACATCCATGTGGTTAATGTGTACACGTGAACCGGCTTCGTCCAAAGCATCTATGGCTTTGTCGGGCAGCAAACGATCTGTTATATAACGGTTTGTCAATTGAATACAGGCATTTAAAGCCGCTTCGGTGTAAGTTACCAAATGGTGATCCTCGTATTTGCTTTTGATATTATTCAAAATTTCAAAAGTTTCCTCAGGTGTGGTAGCTTCCACAAAAACCTTTTGAAAACGGCGTTCTAACGCACCGTCTTTTTCAATGTATTGCCTGTATTCGTCCAGAGTGGTGGCGCCAATACATTGTATTTCGCCCCGAGCCAAAGCCGGTTTGAACATATTGGATGCATCCAAAGAACCGGAAGCATTTCCGGCGCCAACAATTGTATGGATTTCGTCTATGAAAACAATCACATCGGGATTGCGCTCCAATTCATGAAGAATGGCTTTCATACGTTCCTCAAACTGTCCTCGGTATTTGGTTCCAGCCACTAAAGAAGCTAAATCCAAAGTAATCACCCTCTTGTTGAAAAGCGTTCTGGGAACTTTGTGCTCAGTGATACGAATTGCCAAACCTTCGGCAATGGCGGATTTACCTACGCCGGGCTCGCCAATCAAAATAGGATTGTTCTTTTTGCGGCGGCTCAAGATTTGTGCAATGCGTTCCAACTCTTTTTCCCGCCCTACAATTGGATCCAAACGGCCTTCTTCGGCAGCACGAGTCAAGTCTTTTCCGAAATTATCCAAGGCAGGGGTTTTGCTTCGTGGATCGCCATGAGATTGCTGTCCACCCGAAGGATTGCCGGATGCTGAAAAATTGTCGTTATCACGTTCTTCCTCATCATCGTACTCAAAATCGGAATTTCTTTCATTTTTAGGATTATCCGGCATTGAATCTTGAAAAGGTGTATGGGTGTTGCTCAACAAACGCTGTACTTTGTCATAATCAATTCCGGCTTTTTTTAATAAATTTGAAACAATATTTTCATTTTCTACTAAAATAGCCAGCAAAATATGTTCTGTACCTATTACAGTGCTTTTGTGCTTTGTGGCTTCCAAAAATGATAAGCGAAGTACATTTTCGGTTTGCCTGAGGACCGGTAGTTCTGATTGTGTTTGGGAAGTTCCGGTAGAAGTGTTTTGCATGCTAACACTCTTTTCTATAGAGCGTTTTAATTGAATGGTATCAACATCTAAATCCAATAAAATTTTAATGGCCATACTACTTTCTTCCCTAAGTATTCCCAAAAAAATATGTTCCACACCGACAAAATCGCTTCTTAAACGGATAGCTTCGTCATGGCTGTATGCAATGGATGCTTTTGCATGTTTTGTAAATTTTGCTTCCATAATATATAAAAAGAGTCCAAAACTCTCATTTTTAACTGAATTAAACTGAAATTTCAATATTCAAATTCTATGCCATAGGGAAACAAAATTACATACAATGACATTTTGTCACTCAATGTATGTGTTTTTATTATTAACAGGACTTTGTTGATAAGAAAGCTTTCTTTGGCCAAGTTCAAACACTTCTTAAATCGCATTATTTTTTGTATCTTTGCATAATAAATTTTTTACTAAAAGTACTATTTAATTGTAAGTAAGAATGGAGATTGAAGGCGAAAAAATTGTTCGGGTAGATATTGAAAGTCAAATGAAATCGGCATATATTGATTATGCCATGTCTGTTATTGTTTCCCGTGCTTTACCCGACGTTCGTGATGGTTTAAAACCCGTACACAGAAGAATATTGTTTGCCATGAATGATATGGGCATGCAGTATAACAAACCTCATAAAAAATCAGCAAGAATAGTAGGGGAGGTGCTTGGTAAGTACCACCCACACGGCGATAGCTCGGTTTATTCTGCCATGGTGCGTATGGCCCAGGAATGGTCGTTACGCTATTTATTGGTGGACGGACAGGGAAACTTTGGTTCGGTGGACGGCGACGAGCCTGCGGCCATGCGTTATACCGAAGCACGTTTGTCGCGTTTGGCAGACGAACTTTTGGCAGATATTGACAAAGATACTGTTGATTTTCAACTTAACTTTGATGATTCTTTGCAAGAGCCTACAGTACTTCCCACACGTTTGCCCAATTTGTTGGTAAACGGTTCTTCAGGTATTGCTGTTGGGATGGCTACCAATATGGCGCCTCACAATTTGACCGAGGTTATCAATGGAATTATTGCTTATATAGATAATGAGAATATTACTATTGAGGAATTGATGCACTATATCAAAGCGCCGGATTTTCCTACAGGTGGAATTATTTATGGCTACAGTGGTGTTCGTGAAGCTTTTGAAACCGGCCGTGGACGTATTGTTCAACGTGCCGAAGCCAAAATAGAACCCGATACCAATGGAAAAGATGCCATTATTGTAACCAGCGTTCCTTATCAAGTCACCAAGTCGGAAATGATTAAGAAACAGGCCGATTTGGTAAAAGAGGGTAGAATAGAAGGTATTACCGATATTCGTGACGAATCGGATGACAGCGGAGTACGTATTGTTTATCAGTTAAGAAAGGATGTTGTTCCCAATGTTATTTTGAACAAATTGTTCCAATATTCGGAATTGCAAACTTCGTTCAGCGTAAACAATATTGCTTTGGTTAAAGGCCGTCCGGTCATGTTGAATTTAAAGGATATTATCACGCATTTTGTCGATCACCGGATTGAAGTCATTACACGCCGTACCAAATTTGAATTGGCTGAAGCCGAAAAGCGCGCCCATATTTTGGAAGGTTTGCTGAAAGCTTTGGATTTCATCGACGAAATTATTGCTATTATCCGCGCATCGGAATCGGTTGATGAAGCCCGCAATACTTTAATGGAACGTTTTGGATTTTCCGATATACAATCCAGAGCCATTGTCGATATGCGTTTGCGCCAATTGGCAGGTTTGGAAAGAATTAAACTGAAAGCCGAATACGACGAATTGATGCTCTTTATTGCACGTTGCAAAGAAATTTTGGAAAACCATAGCGTTTTAATGCAAATTGTGAAAGATGAGTTATTGAATATCAAGGAGAAATTTGGTGACGAAAGAAGAAGCCGCATTGAATATTCCGCATCGGATTTCAGAGTGGAAGATACCATTGCAGACGAAGATGTGGTGATTACCATTTCACACTTGGGCTATATTAAACGTACACCTTTGACGGAATACAGAAAACAAAACCGTGGTGGAGTCGGTTCACGTGGAAGCAATACCCGTGAAGAAGATTTTGTAGAATACCTATTTGTAGCTTCCATGCACAATTATATGTTGTTCTTCACCGAAAAAGGAAAATGTTTCTGGATGAGGGTTTTTGAAATTCCGGAAGGGACGAAAATATCCAAAGGTAGAGCCATCCAAAACCTTATCAATATTGATTCTGAGGATAAAGTGAAGGCTTATATCAATATAAAAGATTTAAAAGACGAAGAATATATTAATAACAACTTTATTATTCTTTGCACCAAACGTGGTATTATTAAGAAAACTTCTTTGGAAGCTTATTCACGTCCACGCCAAAACGGTATTGCCGCTGTAACTATCCGAGAAGGAGACGAACTGTTGGAAGCAAAACTTACCAACGGAAGTTGTGAAGTGATGATGGCGCTTCGCTCCGGAAAAGCTTTGCGCTTTAACGAAAAAACCGTTCGACCGATGGGACGTAATGCTTCGGGTGTAAAAGGAATTACCTTACAACATGAAAATGATGAAGTTGTGGGTATGGTTTGTGTCGATAACGGTCATTACGATATATTGGTAGTTTCTGAAAAAGGATACGGAAAACGTTCTAAATTGGACGATTACCGCGAAACTAATCGTGGCGGAAAAGGAGTGAAGACCATTAATATTACCGAGAAAACGGGACAATTAATAGCCATTGCCAACGTTACAGATCAAGATGATTTGATGATTATCAACAAATCGGGCATAACTATCCGTTTGGGTGTTGCCGATTTGCGTGTGTTGGGAAGAGCTACCCAAGGTGTCCGCCTTATCAATTTACGCGAAAACGACGAAATTGCATCTATAGCCAAAATAGATGTGGACGAAACTGAAGAAAATATTGAAGACGGTGAAGTTTTGGAAGAAAACAATACGGAAGAAACTGCAACCGAAAACAATACAGAAACAGAAGCTTAATACAAATCAAAACAACCAAAATTATGAAAAAATTATTCTTAACTATTACATTGGTGGCTACATCAGTAGCTTTGAATGCTCAATCGGTAAAATTGCAAAGTGCAATTTCCGATTCAAAAAACGACCGATTGGACAAAGCAAAGGCCAATATTGATGAAGCTTGTGAGCACGAAGGCACCAAAGATGATCCGAAAACATGGCGCTACAAAGCTGAAATTTATTATAAAATTGGTACAACTACCAAAGATAAATTCAAAAATTTGGATCCCAATGCCATGCAAGTCGCTTACGAAGCGGCTGCAAAATCCATTCAATTGGACACTGAAAAAGAGTTCTTCAACAATAACTATGCAACAATCAAAAATATTACGGTTTACTACTATAATCAAGGGGTTGATGGCTTCAATAACAAAGATTACAACTTGGCTATGAGTGCCTTTGAAAAAGTAGGAAACATGAGTAAAACCATTGGCGATGCCAAAGGTATGGGCGATGGTTACTACAATGCTGCTGTTGCTGCAGAACAATTGAAAGACAAAGAAAAAGCGGCAAAAATTTACAATGAATTGGTGAAAATAAATTATGCTAATCCAAATGTATATGCTATTGTTTATCAGTCGTATAAAGATTCTAAAGAAACAGACAAAGCATTGGCTGTTGCCGAAAAATCGGCCGCTGTAGGTGAAAAACTGCAAGCTCAACCTAAACAACCAGGAAAAACTGTGGTTACCTATGTTTACTATTTTCCATTGTTAGATGCTTATTTTTCAGCAGGTAACACAGCCAAAGCCGAAGAAATAATTACTAAAATATTGGAAACAGAACCCAATAATCCGGATGTTTTGAATAAAATCGGTTCAGTTTTAGAAGGTGCAGGAAAAGCAGATGAAGCTAAAGCTAAATATGAAGCTTCTTTACTTCTGAAAGCTGAACAATATGAAGCCAACTATAATATTGGTGCTTGGTTTTTTAACAGGGGAGTAGATAAAATGGAAGAAGCTAATAAAGTGCCATTAAGTGATAAAACAGGTGCTTATGACAAGTTAAAAGCAGAATCCATCAAATATTTCAACGATGCAGTTCCTTATTTGGAAAATTCCTTGAAATATAAGCC
>JAVBMO010000034.1:0-9187 GCA_031552355.1 Bacteroidales bacterium
TTCTTCGCGTTGAACCAAAGAAACACAGGCACGGATACCTTCTGTACGTGTGCTTCCTGTAATTTTCAACGCAATGGCGCTGATTCCATAATGTACTAATTCAGACAATAAGGTGTCGCCGTCCATGCCCGGATAAGCTGCTGTAAAGTAAAATCCATCGGCAATAGGATCACCCAAATCTTGATCATAAACAATGTAGAAACCGTTGTCGGTAAACATTTTTTTCATAATTTTAGCACGTTCGCCATATTCTTTCACTTCTTCAACAAAGTTATATTTACCTTCGTTGGTAGCTTTTAAAATGGCGGCTAAAGCATATTGTGGCGAGTGGGCTGTACCGGAACTAAGCACATAAAGGGAACCGAATACCATGGCGCGTCCGAATTGTTCGGTGTTGTAGTATTTTTTCAGTTCTTCGCTTTTGCTGTCGAACAAGCCTGGGCTCAAAACCATCATACCGATACGTTGTCCGGCATAGCTGAAAGATTTTGAACTTGAAATCAATAAAATATATTCCTTAGTGTAGTTTGCAACCGAAGGTTGGTAGGGGGGAACGCCCGGTTTAGAATAGTCTTTTCTGAAATCCATGGCAAAATAGGCCAAATCTTCAATAACCACAACGCCGTATTTGTTTGCCAATTCACCAATAATTTTCAATTCTTCGTCGGTAAAGCAAATCCAGGAAGGATTGTTGGGGTTTGAGTAAAGAATGCTATTTACATCGCCTTTCGACAAATAAGATTCTAATTTATCTCTTAATTTTTCGCCTCTGTAGTCGTAAACATCAAAAGTTTCTACAGGAATTCCCAAGATTTGGCATTGTTGTTTTTGAACGGCAAAACCGGGGTCAATAAACAAAACTTTGTTCTTTTTAGTATCTCTGCGCGAAAGCGTAAGAAATGAAGCAAATCCGCCTTGCATGGAACCTACCGTTGGTAAACAACAATGTGCAGGAACCTCAATATTCATAAAGTTTTTTACGAACAAAGCAATTTGTTCTTTCAATTCATCCATTCCGTAAATTTCAGGATAAAGAGCAGCAATACCGCTTTTCAATGCTTCAATTTCGGCATCCACAGCAATTTTTGGCGCAGGCAAACCAGGAATACCCATTTCCATGCGGATAAATTTGGTACCGGTTTCTTTTTCCACATCGTTAATCAATTTCTTGATTTCTCTGATGGATGCACTGCTGATGTTTTTAATGCTGTTGTTTTCGCAAACTTTTGCAATCAAATCGCGGCTCAAAGGAATGTTACTCATGTCTTTTTCTTTTTTGAAAGGTTTATATTGAAATAAAATTAAAATTAATTATGTCTTTCTATTGTTTGAAAGCTTTTTCTAATTTTGTGATACTCACAGGGTTCACATCACGTACTATATTCATAACAACATCTTGCTCTTCTTTAGGCGCCGGCGTAAAAATGCTGATAAGTTCGTCTATTTTGGCTTCCATAAAAAGTTGTACGGCAAACAAACCCGATTGTTGTTTATATACTTCATGAATATCTTTTAAACCTTGCAAAATTCCTGCCCGGGCACTGGTTTGGTTCACCGACATCAAATCAAGCCCTTTTCTATGGTAGCTATAATTGGCATCGTGTAACTTTTGATAGGTGTTGTTTGTATAATTTTCCGCCAAGGAATAGTTGCTTTTGGTTCCATCGTTTGCTTTCCAGCCTTTGTTTCCCGAAGAGGAAGCCACTTGGACAATGTTTTGAGCATTAGAAAAGAAAACCTTTCCGCCATTGGGTGAAAAAGAATCGCCGTCGAGCCCTAAAAAAATATAGGCGTAAAAAGCAAGGGTAGAAGTGAGGTTTGATGTAAAGGAGTTCGGGTCGTAGGTAATCGGAATTGCGTCGTCGTAAGTGAAACGAAAATCGGTATTGATATAATTTATTAAGGTCGTGGTATAGTTGGAATTGAAGACAGGGCGGCGTAGCTGCATAGTTATTTGGCTTTTGAATTCTGTGCGCGAAACCAATTCCGTGATATTGATAGTAATACTGCAATCGAGCCGTTCTTGGGCTTTGTAATTGAAGTTTGTCCAGCGTTGGTTATTTATGAGCTCATAAATGGCCGTCTGCATATTTTCAAAAAACTTCTTGTCGCTGACTTGTACATTTTGGGTAATTACAGACACTTGACAATTAAGCTCTTGCGAAAAGAGCGAAAAAGGAATAAGGAACAAAAAGAGAAAAAACAATTTCTTCATGCTGTAAAAGTTTCTATGCAAAAATAAGCAAAATTACTTGTTGAACAAGATTTTTAACTTATTTACTATATCTTTTGCTACGTCTGTTTTTTCTTTCAAAGGAAACACGTCCGTATTCCCTTGTTTATCAAGGATTGTGATTTTGTTTGTACAATGCTTAAAACCACTTCCTTTGTCGTTCAAAGAATTGAGAACAATGAAATCCAAGTTCTTTTTTTGCAGTTTTTCTTTTGCATTGTCAATTTCGTTGTCGGTTTCCAAGGCAAATCCAACCAAAATTTGGCCTGATTTCTTTTGTTTCCCCATTTCTGACAAAATATCAACTGTTGGAATCAGTTCTAAATTCCACGCGTGTTTAGATTTTTTTATCTTTTGCGAAGAAACTTCTTTTGGCGTGAAATCGGCTACAGCAGCGGAAAAAATCCCTGCATTGCACTTTGGAAAATGTTTTGCACACGCTTTGTACATTTCCGCCGCGGATTCTACAGAAATCCTGTCAATATTCGGATGCTTGGCTTGCAAAGAAGTGGGGCCGGAAACCAAAATAACTTCAGCGCCCTGTGCCGCCAGTTCTTCTGCAAGGGAAAAACCCATAAGCCCCGAAGAATAATTACCGACAAACCTTACGGCATCTATCTTTTCGTATGTGGGGCCTGCGGTAACCAATATTTTTTTACCTTGCAAAGGCAATTGCTCGCTTGCAGTATAAAAATCTTCAATTTGTTTGAGAATGTTTTCAGGTTCTTCCATGCGGCCCTTGCCTTCGTAGCCACAGGCAAGAAAACCTTCAGAAGGTTCAATAAAATGAATTCCGTTTTCTTTCAAAAATTGTATATTCCGGCAATTGCTGAAATGGGAATACATTTTTGGATTCATGGCCGGACAAACGAAAACGTCTTTGTTAAAAGCAAAAAAAGAAGTGGAGAGAGCATCGTCTGCTATGCCGTTGGCAAATTTTCCTATGCTGTTGGCTGTGGCCGGTGCAATAATGAACAGGTCTGCCCAATCGGTTAATGAAATATGTTCGGTAGAGTATTCGCCGGCAGTTTCAAATACATTGGCATATATTTTATTTTGCGAAAGTGTTTCCAATGTAAGGGGCGTTACAAACTGCAAAGCATTTTGGGTTACCGCCACTTTTACTTCGGCGCCTTCTTTTTTCAGCAGACGTATAAGTAAAGGAATTTTATAAGCTGCAATTCCACCGCTGATGCCTAATAATATTTTTTTTCCTGACCACATTTCACATTCTTTTTGAAAGATTGAGTAAAAAGGAAATAAGTATTTATAAAAAAGGTATAAACCTGAGTTTATACCTTTTACAAAATTTTGTATCTAAAAATAGATGTTATGCTTCTTCTTCTACTACTACAGCCGCTTCTTTTTCAGGGTTGCGATATTCCAACTCCTCGTTCAAATATTCTTTAATGGCAATAAGGGTTGGTTTGGGAAGCTGTTCGTAATATTTTACAATTTCTATTTGTTCACGATTTTCGAAAACTTCTTCCAAATTGTCTGTAACGTTGGCATATTCTTCAATTTTTTGCAAAAGTTCATGCTTCATTTCAGCGGCAATTTGGTTACTGCGTTTTGAAAGCATGGCAACAGTTTCATAAACGTTTCCTGTCAAATCGCTGAAATTCTGCATGTTTCTAGTTACAGTTGTGTTGTCTGTTTTAATTTTTCTGAAATCCATTTTTTGAAATATATGTTTGATACTTGTTATTTTAATTTTGCTAATTCGTCAAGAGATTGTGTATAAAACCCCTGAACTTCTTTCAAATATTTTGAATCGGAAAATTTTGCTGAAAATTTGTCAAAATTCTGAACCACAGCCTGATAACGCTCTTTTTTTTTGGAAGAGACACTATGTCTTGCCAATTCGTAAGAAGACTTAATCATATAATACAAAGCAGGTTCTGTATATTCACTGTGAGGGTATTCTCTGACAAAAGATACCAAAGCAACCGTTGCTGCTTTGTATTGTTCTGTTTTGTAATAAAGATAGGCTGTGGAATAGTCTTTTAAAAGAATTTTATGGCGTAATTCCTCAACATATTTTATAACTTCATTGGTTTTTTCGCTCTGCGGATAACGGTCTAAATATAACTGGAAACTTGCAATGGCTTCTTTGGTAAGCGTTTGGTCTAGCTTATAATTTGGCGATTCTTTATATTTGCAAAAAGCCGATAAATAAAGGGCTTCTTCGGCATTTTTGCTGTAAGGGAATTGTTTGGTAAAAGTAGCAAATTGGTAACCTGCGGTAAAATAATCTTTCATCCCTAACAGGGACTTTCCATAATAAAAGCTGACAGTTTCGGCTTTGTCTTTTCCGCGATAGTAAGTGGCCAGATTTTCAAAAAGTTGTACGGCTTTGTAATAATTTTCTTTGTTATACAATTCCATGGCAGCATTGTACTTTGCATCATAGTCGTTGCTTTTCAGCAATTTGTTGTAATTGCTGCAACTGCTAAGAAGCAAGGCACATAAACTGAAAAATATACAAAGTTTTACTTTTTTCATAACATGCAAAGGTACTAATAATTTCAGACAAAACAATTCATTTATTGTAATGTTGTATAGGAAATGATAAAATAACGCAAAAATGCCTTTTGTGTTGTGGGAAAAGTGAAATTAGCAAAAAATGAAATTAATGAAAAATGCTTGAAATTTTGCAAATTCATGAAAGGAACAATAATTTATTTTCTTTGAAAAAACGTATCTTTGCCAAGATTTTTTGAATCACATAAAAGCCTATTTTCACAATGAGCATTGGTAGAATTTTTAAATTTACTAGTTTTGGCGAATCGCATGGGCCTTGCATTGGCGGTGTTATAGAGGGTTGCCCTTCAAATTTCCTTTTGGATTTCAATGAAATTCATTCGGATTTGCAAAATCGTGCGCCCTCAGATTTTTATGAAACAGCTCGTAAAGAACCGGATAAAGTGGTTTTTCTTTCTGGAATTTTTGAAGGACGCACTACTGGGCACCCCATTGCATTTACCATTGCCAATACTTCGCAAAATTCTTCCGATTACGAACATTTAAAGGATATTTACCGTCCGTCTCATGCCGATTTTACCTATGAACAGAAATATGGCATTCGGGATTACCGCGGTGGTGGACGTTCTTCGGCAAGGGAAACTGCTGCAAGAGTTGTGGCAGGTTCTGTGGCAAAACAAATTCTTAGGGCAAAAAATATCAATTTGTTCGGATTTGTTTCACAAATAGGAACTGTAAAAGCGGATTTTGATATAGATACTTTGAAATTCGAAGAACTCAAAGGACATAAATTTCGCTTTGCTTCGGCCGAAAAAATTCCTTTGGTGGAAGATTTGCTGATGACTTGTAAAGCGAAAGGTGATACAGTGGGTGGCGTGGTTACATGTGTGTTGAAAAATGTACCTGTTGGTTTGGGTGAACCTGTTTATGATAAATTGCAGGCCAATTTGGCCAAGGCTATGTTTAGTATCAATGCAGTAAAAGGCTTCGATTATGGCGCCGGATTTGAGGCTGCGTCTATGTTTGGAAGTGAGCATAATGATTTTTTTACTTCCGACTTTTCAACGCAAACAAATAATTCCGGTGGAATTCAAGGAGGAATTTCAAATGGGCAGGATATTTATTTTCGCGTGGCATTTAAGCCCATAGCTTCTTTGCAACAGCCTGTGGAAGTTGTTACCAGGCAAGGTGAAAAGAAAATAATGACAATTGGCGGACGGCACGATGTTTGTGTGGTTCCTCGTGCTGTTCCCATTGTGGAAAGCATGGCTGCTATGGTTCTTTTAGACCACTGGCTTTTAAATCAGGCAATTAAATAATCTTATAACGTAAAATTAGGATGAAAAAAAATATCTTATTTGTATTAGGCTTGGGTTTTATTTTTCTGAATTTTTCTTGTACAAAAACTATGAAAGATAACGAATTTCAGATTAATGGCACTTTTGAAAATCCACAAAAAGGCCATTATATATATATAAAAGAAATTACTCCAACCGAAATCGTTACCTTGGATTCTGTGCAATTGGGTTCTTCCGGCGAGTATTCTTTCAAACGGGAAATGTCGTATCCATCGCTGTACATGCTTTTTTTGACGCCTTACGAATTTATAACCATTTGCCCGAAAGGCAAGGAAACCATTGCTGTCCACGCCGACCAAAAGGCTTTTTCGGCTACCTATACTGTAACCGGTTCACCGGAATCTGAAAAACTGTGGACTTTAAATAAAGAAACTTTAAAAGGTGTGGCCGATTTGGGCGTGTTGGCAAAAACTTGGGACAATGTCAAAATAGAAGAAAACAAGGATAAAATCAGGGCTGAATTGGATTCTCTTTATCAAGCTTGTTTCAGGGAACAAAAGCAGTATAATTTGGCTTTTATTGAAAAAAACAAAGGCAGTTTAATTACCTTAATTGCTATCAACAAAGACTTTAATCGCAAAAATCTTTTTACGCCTCAAAACGATTTTGCTGTTTTTGAGGAAGTTGTAAAAGGCTTGGAGCAACAGTTGCCCGGAAATCCGCATACCATTCAGTTTTCGAAGGATGTAAAAAAAATGGAAGCCCTTATGGTTATTGAAAAAGCGAATGAATTACAGTAAGATGGAGCGCACGAATATTTATTTTATTTCGGATTGTCATTTTGGGGTACCCGATTACGAGAAAAGTCTAACGCGTGAAAAGGAATTTGTGCAGTGGTTGGAAGAAATTAAACACAATGCCAAAGCGGTGTATTTGCTTGGCGATATTTTTGATTTTTGGTTTGAATACAAATATGTGGTGCCAAAAGGCTATGTTCGTTTGCTAGGAAAATTGGCGGAACTGTCTGATATGGGCGTGGAAATCCATTACTTTACCGGAAACCACGACATGTGGGTGTTCGATTATTTTACAAAAGAACTTCGTGCCAAAATTTACCGGAAACCGCAGGAATTTACCTTTGGCAAAAAATCTTTTCTCATTGGGCACGGCGATGGTTTAGGTCCCGGCGATCATAAGTACAAATTTATTAAATCCATTTTTGCCAACCGGATATGCCAAAAACTTTTTGCATGGCTACATCCGTGGATAGGTATTGGGTTGGCGAATTTTTTTTCAAGAAAAAGTCGCTTAGCCAATCAAATCAACGACAAAATCAGCAAGGGCGAAGAAAAAGAATATATCATACAATTTATTAAATCGAGTTTGGTTTCCAAGCATCACGATTATTTTATTTTCGGCCATAGGCATCTTACCTTTGATATGAAAATCCAAAACAGCCGCTATATCAATTTGGGCGAATGGGTTCATGAACGCAATTATGCCGTTTTCGATGGACAGGAGCTTTATTTCGTGAAGTATAATTCTTTAAAATCTAACTAATTTTATTGCCATTGTTGAAAAACAACGGTTTGGGAATTTGTATTGTTGAGAAACTTTAGTTCAACCAAAATCAGTGGTTGATCTGAAGTTTTTTTGCTTTATTCGCAGCCAAAGCATAGTACAATGGAATTTTAAGAGCTTCTAAATCCTTGAATATTACAAAAATGCGAAGAAAAACTGTTTAATATAAATTACGATAATATTATTTTTTAGGCAAAATTAGACAGTTTTGCATACTTTTTGCTTTCTCGTTGTTGAATTTGTTTCATGAACTTTGCATGGCGAATAAATTATGTTGCTTACAAAACACTTGATATTGAATTTTAAAAGATTTAATTACTACTCATTAATCACTGGCAATGCTTTATAGAATCAGCTACTTACTATTTAGTATTTTTTTAAAACCGCTTTCTTTTTTGCCAATAAGGGCTTTGTATGGAATTGCGGATTTTATTTATTTTGTGGTTTATCGTCTAATAGGCTACCGTACCAAAATAGTTTTTGAAAACCTGTCCAAATCTTTTCCTGATAAATCTTGGGCAGAATTAAAAGATATAGAAAAGAAATTCTATAAACACCTTGCAGATACTATTGTTGAGTATATTATAGAAATGCGGATTTCAGTTAAGGAAATTCAAAAACGTTTTATTTATACCAATCCCGAAATTTTGAATAAACTATATGCTGAAGGTAAAAGTATTATTTTGGTTACAGGTCACTATGCCGCATTTGAATATTTATCTAGTTGGCCTTTGGTTATTAAAAATTACCTGTTTTGTCCGGTATATAAACCTGTAAAAAATCCATATTTCGATAAATTTATCTACAATCGTCGTGCTAATTTTGGAATACACCCTGTAGCCATGGCAGAATCATATCGTTTTGCTGCCAAGCAAAAGCAACAAAATAAACGTATTGCGCTTTACTTGTTAGCAGATCAATTGCCACCATTGAGCGAAATGAAATATTTTACCAATTTCCTGAATCATGAGGATACGGCAATTTATCTTGGTCCCGAAAGAATTGCCAAAGCATTGGATATGGGTGTGGTTTTCTTGGCAATTCAACAAGTGAAACGAGGTTATTATTCCGCCACTTTTGAAGTGCTGTGCGAAAATCCGAAAGAAACTGCCGAATATGAAATTACTGAACGTCATGTCCGCGCATTGGAAAAGCAGATTTTGGACAGGCCTGAACTTTGGCTTTGGTCGCATCGCCGCTGGAAACGCACAAAACAGGATGTTATGGACAGAGCGCAACAATTGGGCTTGAAATTGGAATATTCCTAATCGTTTCCAACATTTTATTATCGTTTTCTTTTAAGGCACGCAGTAATTTCATTCAGAGCAAGGTTCTTAAAAGATTCTCTTTTCTCCGTTTTCAGAAAAGTTGTTTTTTGGAATTTGACATAAATATCCGAAAAGAATCTTTATTTTCTCAAAAAAACCCTTGATATTCATTTGCACTAATAAAAAAAAAGGATTATCTTTGCCCTTTCTTAAATATAAATTTAAATAATATAAGACAAAACCATGAAACCTACACACATTGAGCACATTGGAATTGCTGTGGCAAATCTAGAAGAATCCATTCGCTATTGGGAAGACGTGAT
>JAVBMO010000125.1:0-5968 GCA_031552355.1 Bacteroidales bacterium
AAAGCGGTGCAGAGAATTTTCCGGCTTGTCTTGTCGGCAACGATTTGAGTTTTTTGAGTATGCCGTTTTTTCTTGCCTGAATAATTCAACCGCTGTTTTTTTTAGGACGCTCAACAGGGCTTTCCGTGGCATCTATCAGCACTACTTCAAAATGATTTTCTTCTTTTAACAAAGATTTCTTGCCCGGCAAATGAAAGCGGGAATCATTTATCAAAATACGTTCAACCTCCTTGATAATCTCGCAAACACGACTTTCCAAGATCCCATAAGTAACTCCTATATAGAATTGGGTACGATATTCCCGATAGTACATCAACAAGAGTAATAATTTGTCTGCATTACTCAATTTGGGCGACGTTCCTCGACTTGGATGTTTTCTTGCATTGGCTTTGGATTCATTCAATACTTCCAGCATTTGGTCAAATACTTCCCGTTTAACTCCGGTTAAGCGTTTGAATTGCGTCGAACTCAATTTTTATATATCTTTGTAAAACATAGTGCAAAGATAAAAAACTACACTAAACTATTTTCCGAAGAAGTCTATTCTACAGCTTCATTGCGCTGTATTAGGTGTTCTGGTAACGGTTTGCCTTTTTTTGGCTTTTGTATGACTGCATTTTTGGGTGGAGGTATCGTTTGTATTATCTCGCCACCTAAGGTTTCCCAAAATCCAAAATCATCGTATGCGCCATCGCCTTTGAATTCTGCTATTTGTTTCGTTTTCCCTTTTAACATCGTTTTGCCCACCGAAGCGTCGTGCTTGCGTACTCCTTCGCCAAAGACTTTTAATCTTGAATCTATCCCGATAACTAATTTTCCCCCTCGACTCAAACCTTGATTTATCTTCACAGGGACATCCTTTTGGCGACGACATAAAGTTGTATAATCAGGTATTGATACATTGTCTTTCCCTATCAAGAAAAATAACCTGCCAAGAAAACCCGTACTTTGGCGTAACTTTAAATGGTAATTCATCTTTATCAAAAAGCAGCATTGAATAATGTTGTCACAATAAGTTTACTCCCCGACTTCTTCCTTTTTATGCTTTAACTGTTCCCATTCTTGCAATATGGCATATCTAAAAATAATGTCAAACAGCCTCGTTTACATAAACTTGAATTATAGTCTTTCCAATTACGTACTTTATACTTATCTTTGCTTCGGTTTATTGGCTCAGTACTCATGTATCTACCCTTTAGTTTTGCATATACAAAGATATGCCAATAAACTTTCTCTTTTTATCGTTGCAACAAGGTTATTTCTAATTAATTATATTGAAAGCAAAAGATTGGAAACGGTGTATCAAGGAATTCGAGACCTATCTGAAGCTCGAACGGGGCTTTTCGGAAAATACCGTTTTGGCTTATGTCAAAGACATCACTTATTTCTACGATAATTATATTGAAAACGAAGATGGTGCAGCTTTGGCGCCCGACCAGGTGCAGCTTTCCAACCTGCAGGAATTTCTAAAGAATATAAACAAAGCGGAAATAGCTGCTACGTCCCAAAGCCGCATGATTTCGGGTATCAGGGCTTTTTACAAATACCTTTTGCTGAACAACCAGATAAACTACGACCCCACAGAACTACTGGAAATGCCTAAGACGGCGCGCAAACTCCCCACGGTTTTAAGCCACAACGAAATAGAAAAAATGATTGCGCAGATAGATCGCAGCACGCCCGAAGGAACGCGGAATCTGGCCATTATTGAAGTTTTGTATGGTTGTGGTTTGCGAGTTTCGGAATTGGTGAATCTGCAACTGTCGAAGATTTATTTCAAGGAAGAGTTTATTTTGGTTACCGGAAAAGGCGACAAGCAGCGTTTGGTTCCTATCAACAGTCAAGCCCTGAAGATGGTGTTGCTTTACGTTGAAAATATCCGTAACCATTTGGCCATAAAAAAAGGAAACGAAGACTTTGTTTTCCTCAACCGCAGGGGAAGCCGGCTTTCGCGTATTATGGTTTTCAATATTATTAAGGATTTGGTACGAAAGGCCGGGATTTCAAAAACCGTAAGCCCTCATACTTTCCGGCATTCTTTTGCCACCGAATTGGTGGAAAATGGCGCCGACTTGCGGGCTGTACAGGAAATGCTGGGGCATTCGTCCATCACCACCACCGAAATCTATACCCACCTGAACACAAAATTCCTGCGCGAAACCATTCTGAAATTTCATCCGATGTATAGAAAAAAACTATAGTATCGCTTCCCATCACAAATCCATCGTGTTTTAATTCTTTATATTTCATAGTTAATACGGATTTAATTTATACCTTTGCTATATATTACTTGTGTAAATAACTTTATATGAAAGAAAATTTTCAAGAAACAATCGGTCAAAAAACAAATGAAGAACTGGAGATGATATCAAAAGATTATGCATTTTATTCCGAAGAAGAAAGATTGATTGCATTAAATGAATTGGAAAACAGAAATTGTTTAACCCAAGAATTGAGTGATTATAAAAAAGAAGTCGAAGATTTCAAGAAACAGGAAGATGAATTGAAAATTCCATCTCACAAAATAACATTTAAAGACTTAATTCCTCAAAAGAACTATTTATTTACGCCCATTTTAATATATATCAATGTTTTTGTTTTTATATTAATGGCGTTACTTGGGGTGAGTCTATTCAATCCTCAAATAGAGGATTTGATTCAATGGGGAGGAAATATTAGATACCTCACGATGAATGGCCAAATATGGCGGCTTTTTACATCCATATTTTTGCACGCGGGAATTTTTCATTTAGTCTTCAATATGTATGCTCTATTGTATGTAGGTTCTATATTAGAAAAAACTATCGGGAAGAGTAAATTCATTTTTTCCTATTTGGTTTCCGGTATTGTTGCAAGCGTTTCGAGCCTTATTATACATGAAAATATTGTTTCCGTGGGAGCATCAGGAGCCATATTCGGAGTCTATGGGGTTTTGCTTGCATTGCTTATTTTTAAGAACTTTAAAACTATAGAAGTTTCTACTAAAAGTTTACTTTCAAATGCCTCTATTTTTGTTTTGTATAATATCTTTTATGGATTCAGTAAATCAGGGATTGATAATGCTGCACATATTGGCGGGTTATTAAGTGGATTTATAATAGGCACTGTTTACTGTTTCATCGTTAAAGAGAAAATAAAACAAATTCCTGCATATATAAGTTTAATAATCATTTTCTTTGCCTTTTCATTCTTAGCAATAATGAATGTTTCCGATATATATGGAGAATATGATAGAACAATGAAGCAGGTTGCGATTAATGAGCAAAAAGCATTATGGATGTATAGGGAAAATATATCTGCAATGCCCAAAAGCAAATTGAAAGAGAGATTGACAAATGAAGGAGTTAATCTTTGGAGCGAAAATATTGCATTGTTGGATAAAATAAAATGTAATAATTACAACGAACCTCTTCCAAAACAAATAGAGATATTTATGGAATACTCAAGTTTAAGAAAAAAGTCCTGTGAGCTAATGAGGGAATCTCTTGAGAATAATTCCTTTGAAATCATACAATCAATAAAGGAAATAAATATACAGATGGAATCCAAGATAATGGAGTTGGAAGAAATAAATAAGAATTTCAAATAAAATCCTCTGTAAAAAACGAAATCTATTTTGAGGAAACTTGGTAGGTTTCTCTGTTATTGAATGGTTTTCCCTGAATTCAAGGTATATAAGATGGGCTTGCCATGCAGGATTTCCTGTAGAATTGCTGGTCGAATATTCAAGGAATTGCTTCGGAAGCCTTTTCAAGCATACAGGATTTAGTACTGATGACCTTTTTCTAATATTCTCAAATTACACAATTTTATTAAATAATTTATTTTTAATATTTGTACTAAATACTATTTTATACAAAATTATATTTAGTATATCTGTATAGAACATAATTATTTACATAATTTTTTTTCAATTAATTGTATTCTATATTAATTTATTACAGGTATTTTTGCCATAATTTGTATGAAATATATTTACTGAAATTAAAATTAGTTATATATTTGTATTCAATATAGATTCTATATAAAAATTCAGAATAGTAAAGGTAGTTCATGCTTGGTTCTAAAAACCGGCATGGAAACCCATTAAATAATATATAGACGATGAAAACGCACAGATTGGCCTTGGATAGGCTGCACAATGCAACCCATTACCAACTTCAACGGGATTTTTACGACTTGGTAACCGATTTCGGCGCAGAGAACCTTGGCATTGAAACTTCCTTTGCCGAATATCTTCCACATTTTGAAGAAGAGAAAACCGCCTTTGCCGTTATTACCAAAAGTCAGTTCACCCGGCAGATTGCCCAAACAAACACCCAACGCAACAGCTTGGTTTACGGGCTTAGCTATGCCGTGAAGTCTGCCCTGCACCACTATGAAATCGAAAAACAAAGGGCAGGCAAAGAACTCTTCCTGATTTTGGACCATTATGGCTACATTCCCCAACATTCCTACGCCAGTAAAACTGCTGCCATAGGCAGCCTTCTCCGGAATATGTCCGAGCCGGAAACTGCTTCTTATGTAAAGATCTTGTCGCTCGACGGATGGCTTAAAGCCCTTGCCGTCAAAAACAGGGAATTTCAAGATTTGATGAATCAACGCGATACCGAAACCGCCAACCGGACAGACTTGCGCATGGCCCGGGTACGAATACAGGTAGACAAGGCTTTCCGCAATATTCTGAACCACTTAGATGCTCTTATTCTTGTGAATGGCGCCGAAAAATACGAAGACTTTGTCCGCCAGCTCAACACCCGCATAGATCATTACCGGCATATTATCAGCACGGAAAAAGGCCGCCGCCAGGCCCAAAAAATACGGCAGAAAAAGAAGCAAGAACCGAAAGAAGAGAGTTCTATGGAGGCAACAGAATCTTTGGAATCAAAAAATTACGGTTAACTGTATCTACAAACAGGCTGAAATCGGTAATTTAGCTTTTGCCTCACAAAATTGTTTGGACTTTGGTTAGCTCAGTGTGGGAAAATATATTGATTTAATTATTTTTAATAGAAATAAGTACTTATATTTGTATCTACAAAAATAATAATTTTAACCAATATTATTTTATGTATATAAAAACAGAAACAAGCACCCATAAAGGACAAAAGGTTATTAAATTACTGTTTACATACAATGCAAAATATATAAGTCAAATACGCTCTATCCCTAATGTAAAATGGAGCCGGACAATGCATTGTTGGTATGTACCTCATACCGATGAACAAATTCAGCTATTATCTAAAGTTGATATTGAAGAGGTGCAACCTGAAATTAAAATACCGAAAAATAGCACATATCATAGAAATATGAATAGTGGTGAGTTTGTTTCGCGGTTTGCAGCTTATATGCGAGAACGCCGCTACAGCCCACGAACCGTGGACGCTTATACCGAATGCCTGCGGATTTTTTTCAATTATCATTCGACAAAAAATATTTTGGAAATCGACAATGGCGATGTGAGTGATTTCAACCAACATTATATCCTCGAACGAAAATTGTCGGCAACGTATCAAACGCAGTTTATCAAGGCGATACAATTGTTTTACGAAAAAATTCCGCGCAAGAAATTAGTTCTAGAAAATATAGAACGCCCACGCAAAGGGCGTTTTTTGCCAAGAGTTTTGTCTAAAGAAGATGTAGGGCGAATTATTGGAAGTACCGCAAATTTGAAACACCGCGCCATGCTGTCGATGATTTATGCTTGCGGACTTCGGCGAAGCGAATTGCTGAATATGAAAATTGCGGATGTGGATTCGAAGCGAAAAGTAATTGTTATTCGCCGTGGGAAAGGAGATAAAGACCGTATAGTTCCATTGTCCGAAAAAATTCTGATAATGTTGCGCGAATACTTTAAATTGTATCGTCCGCAAACATGGCTTTTTGAAGGTCAAACGCCCAACACACCTTATAGTGAAGGCAGTTTGCAAAAAGTGTTTATGCAGGCTAAAGAACGTGCGGGTATCAA
>JAVBMO010000060.1:0-5130 GCA_031552355.1 Bacteroidales bacterium
CATTGGCATTTGGATGTAACCTTTAGGGAAGATGATTGCCGGGCAAGAAAAGGCAATGCGCCTGAAAATCTTTCAACCCTGAGGAAATTGGCTCTGCAAATAATAAAGGAACAGGATGATAAGTTAAGCATTAAGAAACGAAGACTAAAAGCCACATACGATATTGACTACTTGAAAAAGTTGGTCACATAAATTTCGTGCGTTTGCCTTGATAAAAAGAAGCAAATCTGCCATTTTTTCAAAAAAAATAATTACCTTTGAAAGTTCAACAGTTTTAGCAAAAATCCTTTTAAACAAAAGGTGTTTGCTGAATTTCAAGAAAGATAAAAATTATCAACTTTAAAATACTAAAATCATGTTTTCAGCAGAAACTTATATCAAGCGCAGAGAACAACTCTGCAAAGATATTAAAACCGGATTGATCCTTATTCAAGGAAATACGGATTCGCCTTTCAGTTATCCTGCCAACACCTATTCTTTTCGTCAGGATGCTACTTTTCTTTATTTTTTCGGCATCAAACAGCAGGACTTTTGGGGCGTGCTCGATTGCGAAACCGGCAAAGACTGGATTTTTGCCAACGATTTCAGCTTAGACGATATTATTTGGATGGGCGATGTGCCTAAGGTAAAAACTTTGGCGGCAAAAGTGGGTGTGAAAAACACAGGCAGCATGTCTGACTTGCAAACTTTTGTGGACAACGCTGTAAAAAAAGGACAAAAAATCCATTTTCTACCCCCTTACCGTGCCGAAGGCCAATTGGCTTTGTCGCACCTTTTGGGTATTAAAACCTGCCATTTAAAAGCGTATGCTTCATTGGATTTGATTAACGCCTGTGTAAAACAACGTTCGGTAAAAAGTGAAGAAGAAATTGTGGAAATTGAAAAAGCCATTGAAACCGCTTATTTGATGCACACCACAGCCATGAAAATGGCAAAACCCGGGTTTTATGAGTATGAAGTTGCCGGACGAATGGAAGGCATTGCATTGGAAGCCGGCGGCCCCGTGTCGTTTCCGGTTATTCTGACCATCAACGGGCAAACGCTTCACAATCACGAGCATGGAAACAAACTGAAAAAAGGCCGTATGATGCTAGCCGATGCCGGATGCGAAAACCTTGCAGGTTATTGCAGCGACATTACCCGCACAACGCCCGTTGGAGGAAAATTCGACCAACGTCAAAAAGAAATTTACGAAATTGTTTTGGATGCCAATCTGACGGCTACCCGTAACGCCAAAGCAGGCGTCCGTTATTTGGATGTACATTTAAAAGCTTGTACGGCACTGGTTTCCGGCTTAAAAGATTTGGGTTTGATGCGCGGTTCCGTTGCCGATGCTGTGGAAGCCGGCGCACATGCCATGTTTATGCCTCACGGGCTTGGCCACATGATGGGTTTGGATGTGCATGATATGGAAAATTACGGTGAGAATAATGTCGGATACGACAAAGAAACACCCCGTTCCACCAAATTAGGCCAATCGGGCTTGCGTATGGGACGCAAATTGCAACCAGGCTTTGTAGTAACCAATGAACCCGGCTGCTATTTTATCCCGGCATTGATTGACAAATGGAAAGCAGAGGGCATTTGCAAAGACTTTATCAATTTTGAAAAAGTGGAAGCCTTCAAAGATTTTGGCGGTATCCGCCTGGAAGATGATATTTTAATAACCAAAACCGACGCGCGGGTTCTTGGAAAATCAATTCCCAAAACCGTTGCAGAAGTGGAAGAAATGTGCGCAAAATAATTTTGCAGCTTTCCCAAAAAAAATAGGCTGTCCGTGTGGATAGCCTATTTTTTTTCAATATTTTTTTCGACGACACAGTTCGTCGTTCTGCTGTTTTAGTTTTGCATCATAAACTTAAAAATACAAAAGCCATGAAAATGCAATACATTGAAAAAAAACACTCCATCCACAACTGGGGATTTTGGCAAAAAGAATTGGTGCAAGCCCTATCTACATTCAAACAAAAAATGGGTTGCATGCCTTCTTATATTTTGGCGAATGAACACACACTTTCAAAAATAGATTTTTTGGTAAATGTGACAAATTCCAATAGCCGGATTTATAAAAACAGTGAAAATAAAAGCAATAAAATCAGGCTTACCCATTTTATTTTTGAAAAGCAATTGATTGATTTTGTATTCGACAATCAAATTGGTGAACAGAATTTTGTGTTGGCTTATGACTCTTTTTTTGAAAATGAAAAAGCCACAGAAACCCAAATATCGAAACATATAAGGCTTGCTGTGGCGTAAGAGTATTGAATTTATTAATTTAGAAAACCCTGATCTTTTAAAAACTGTATCAACTTTTTTGAAATACTGACCGAAATTTCTTTCGTATAACGTTTTTTTGTAAATACTTGAGCCAAATTTTCGACATCATTGATTTTTACAAAATTTTTGGATTCTTCAAGATTTTCCTTTTCAGCATACAATTCATTTATTTTTTCTGAAGAATATTGATTGTATTTTTCAAAGTGAACAACACCTTCCAAAGGCAAACGATCGGTTAAGGCAGGATTCTCATCAGGGTATCCCATTGTAACACAAGCTATAGGAATAACCCCTTCGGGTAATTGCAACAATTCGGCAATTTCCGGCACACTGTAATTTACTGTTCCTAAATAGCAGGTTCCCAAACCTTTTTCTTCGGCTGCAATGCAAATATTTTGAGTAACAATTGTCGCATCGATCGTGGCAGTCAAAAACCACAAAAAATTGTCGTATGATTTTTCCGCATTGCGCTGTTCGCACCACTTGTGGAAACGGTTTACATCAGCACAAATGGTTAAAACCACCGGCGCATCGGCTACCATTTTTTGTCCGAAATGAAGTTTACATAATGCTTGTCGTTTGTCTTCATCTTGGGTAACTATCACACTATACAACTGCATATTTCCTGTATTAGCGCCTCGAATACCGGCCTGCAAGATTTCTGTAAGCACGTCGGATTCTATATTCCGTTTTTGGTATTTCCGAATACTTTTATGCGATAGAAGATTTTCTAATGTTTCCATATATTTTTGTGAGTCAAATCGTTTTTAAATATTTTGTAAAGCTAAAACCTTGCCAAAATTACGATTTTTTCAAAAGTGATTTGTTGTATGAAGCTGACATTTAAAAAGTTTTTCGCACAAATCCACAAAGGATACAAAATTTTGATGTAAATTTGCAATTGAAAATGTCTTCGTAGCTCAGCTGGTAGAGCAAATGACTCTTAATCATTGGGTCCGGGGTTCGAGTCCCCGCGAGGACACTGAAAAAAAGAGGGTTATGAAAATAACTCTCTTTTTTTATTCCTTGAAAAATACGGGTTCTATAAGGATTGTGTTCTCAAATGTGTTACCCATGAGAACAACCATAGAGGCGATTTGTTACAAGTAAAAGCCTCTCAAAAACAATGAATTTCCAATCAAGTTACGAATTACTAAAGACAGAAGCGGCAGTATATCAATTTAGGTGTATCCGTTTTACCTATTCACTGGGATTTTGTAAAAATCAACCTAAGTCCAATTGCCCAAGTAGATTCCATATTCAAAAGATAATTGCAGAAAAGGCAGTTGAGTATCTGACAAATAAGTTAAAGTGTAAAAACTAAAAATTGAAAGAGGAGCAAATTTGAATTTGCTCCTCTTTGAAAAATCTAATATTCTAGTCGTTGTAAAAGTCTAAATTATTTTAACGCCTTTTCTCTGCTTAGTTATTGACTACAATCCCATTTTCTTTCTAAGGTCTTTGTTAATGGCGTTTTTGTTTACCAAAACATCCATGGTTTTGTATCTCACAAAAGCTTCGGAAGCGTAGAAAAATCCTTTTTTCACGTGTTCGGTTCCCCAAGAATTTTTCACAATATAGTATTTCGCGTTATTTTGGTCTTTCGCAATTCCTACGATTTCCATACCGTGGTCGTCGGTGGTTTCAAAATTGTCGAAAGCCTCTTGGCGGATTTCCGGAGTAATTGTTCTTTCTTTTACCGGGGCGTCAAACTTATACAATTGAGCAGCTTTTTCCGTGGCGCTTAGTTTTTCCCAACGTTCGCGTTCAGTTCCTTCGGCTTCGGGTTTGTCTTCGTCAGGAACAATGGCAACGCCGTTTCTCCAAGAAAATCCTTTTTCGCTAACATCGGCAGCCCAAGTAATATTGTAACCGGCATTCAAACTTTCGTCAATGATTTTCATCATATCGTCCAAAGGCACATTGTAAACTTGTTCAAATTCCCAGTTGTCGGGAACTTCCAAAATAAATTTAGTGAAAAACGGGTGGTGTGTGAAAGAAGTAACTTCCACATAATCATCCCAATTCAAACCCAAAGACTCTGCAAATGTCATGGGTGTATATTTTTTGCCTTTGTAAGTAAATTCTGTTGGAACAGGCCCCAAATAGGCATCCAAAATACCATTTAATACTTTTTTCCAGGCGGAACTTGGCTTTTTGCTTTCAGCAACGGATTTTGCAAAAGATTCTATGGCTTTGTCCAATTCGGCGTGAATGTGTTTGCTTTCGCCATATTCCAAGCCTTTATAAGCTTCTTCGGGCACAATACCATATTTTTTAATCATGTTGGGAATATCGTGAGCCGCTCCGCCACCGCCAAAATTCATATGGCCGTGGAAACGAATATATTTTTCCGCTTTTTCTTCGTAGGCTTTTCTTACAATATACATTTCGGACAAATCATATTCGCCTTTTCCGGTTCTCAAAAGTTCCGATTCCACCATTGCCAAAGCCGAAAAGCTCCAGCAGGTTCCTGATTTATATTGATCTTTTACCGAAGTACATTTGTTCTCTTTTACGGTGGTGAATTCGTATCCTTTTTTAGCTATTTTTGTGGTATCTTGAGCATACGTAGCCGAAAAAAGGAAAGCTGCGGACAATACCGATAATACTATTTTTTTCATTTTTAATCTGTTAATGGTTGTATTATTTTAATCTTTAATGCAAAATTAAACGTTTTCTATGAATTTAAGAAACAGTTGTTTTTGGTTTTAACCTGAGTTCGATGTAAGAAAAAAGATAAAAGAGTTGCATATTTGAATAAAAAGTTGTAATTTTATATTTGATTTTCAAGTAAATATAAAAACAACTTACAAATATGCAACATACAAATATAGTCGAAAAATTTTTCAT
>JAVBMO010000157.1:0-6574 GCA_031552355.1 Bacteroidales bacterium
ATGCAAAAACCTTCTTTCAATTTGCTTGTTTATCCTAACCCTGTAAAAGAAGTGGCTAATATTTCTTACAATTTGCCAACAGCTGCAGATGTAGTTATCAGCATTACTGATTTGACAGGACGTACTGTAAAAGTAGAAAATTTAGGCAAACAAGTAGGTATGAATAGCCATAAATTGAATATTTCAAACTTGGCTTCAGGAAATTATATTGTTACAGTTAATGTTAACGGTTTGATAGAAACTAAAAAAATCACAATTGCTCGTTAAGCTTTTTTGATTATCCTATTTTGAAAAGAGGCTGCAATGCAGCCTCTTTTTTATTTTATAAAATTCACGGAAAAGCTTGCCTGTTAAAAAAAAGTGTACCTTTGCAAACATTAAACGTTGTTTAGTGCTTATGTAAAATATTGGCTTATATAATAAAAGGAGGGTCTGCCTATGATTGAAACAATAGAGCAAGGGCAATTGAAGTGGCATCACGTCTTGAACCCAAGTGAAGAAGATTTTGATTTTTTACTCAACACTTACCATTTCCACCCTCTGGATATTGAAGACTGCCGAAGCATTAACCAGCGCCCCAAAATAGACGAATACGACGACTATTATTTTCTGATCCTGCATTTCCCTTATTTCGACAAAGGGAATAAGTTTATCCGCATAAAAGAAGTAAAAATATTCTGGGGTAAAGATTTTGTCATTACCATAGGAAAATCGCATTGGGTGGTAAAAAACCTTTTTACCAGCGTTAAAGAGGGAATTGAGAAAGATATTGAAGAACAAAAAGCCATCTTGAATTCCAGCGATTCATTGCTTTACAATGTCCTGAACAAACTGATGCAGGAAACCTACACTTTGATTCTTCGCATAGGTTCTGAAGTGGATTTGCTCAACTACGACATTTTCAACCGTAAGGCACAAAAAATCATCGAATTAATTTCGGTAACCCGTAGAAATATTATTTTGCTCAATACGACTTTCAAACCTCAACTTCGCCTGTTCCATAAATTTGAATCCGGTGGCATTCAGGGTTTTGTCCCCGACATGGAAGATTATTGGGGAAATATTTTAGACCAATACCAAAAGATGTTCGACATGGTGGAAGATTATGGCGAATTAATCGAAGGCCTTTCCAGAACATTTGATTCTTTGCAGGCCAACAGCACCAACGAAACCATGAAGGTATTAACCTATTTTTCCACCACCATGCTTCCGCTGTCGGTTATTACGGGTTTTTATGGAATGAACATATCTTTACCTTTTTCTGAAGGGAAATACGCCTTTATCTTTCTTGTCATATTCATGATCATTGTTACTGTGGGGCTACTCTTCTTTTTCAAACGAAATCAAAATCGGAACTAAAACTATGGATATTGCAGCATTGGTTTCGGGTGGTGTGGATAGTTCCGTAACTATTTTTCAGTTGAAAGAACAAGGTTTCGACCCTACCATTTTTTACATAAAAATCGGGATGGAAGACGAACATGGATATATTGACTGTCCATCGGAAGAAGATATTGAAATTACGACCTATATAGCACGAAAATACGGCTGCAAATTTGAAATTGTTTCCCTGCATGAAGAATACTGGGAAAATGTTGTCAGCTATACCATTGAGGCTGTAAAACGTGGATTAACCCCAAATCCCGACATGATGTGCAATAAACTGATAAAATTCGGCAGTTTTGAGCAAAAATGGGGCAAAGACTTCGACAAAATTTCCACAGGACATTACGCCACAACAAGCCTTTTGGATGGGAAGACCTACCTTTCCACAGCCAAAGACAAGGTGAAAGACCAAACCTATTTTTTAGGACAGGTAAACTATCTTCAGGTAAACAAACTGATGTTTCCCATTGGCAATTTACTGAAAAGCGAAGTCCGTGAAATAGCAAGCAGGGAACGCCTGCCAAGTGCCGATCGCAAAGACAGTCAGGGGATTTGCTTTTTGGGAAAAATAGATTATAACGATTTTCTCAAGAGATATTTGGGCGAAAAACCGGGGGAAATTATTGATTTGGAAACCGGAAAAACTGTTGGCGAACATAAAGGTTATTGGTTTCATACTATTGGCCAGCGCAAGGGGCTTGGATTAAGCGGCGGTCCTTGGTTTGTGGTAAAAAAAGATATAGATGAAAATATTCTTTTCGTGTCCAACGGCTATGACCCCGAAACCCAATACGGAAAAGTGGTAAATATTGCAGGGTTTCAATTTATTACGGAAGATATTTGGGGCGATTTTTCGGATGTAAAAAACATCAAATTTAAAATCCGCCACACACCCGAATTTACCGAAGGAAAACTTACTAAAATAAACGATATTTACAGAATTGAATCCGCAGAAAAGATTCAAGGCATTGCACCCGGACAATTCGCAGTTATTTATGACGAAACAGCAACCCTTTGCTTAGGAAGCGGAATGATTATCTAAATTCCCCATCAAGAATTCTTTTTCGAGAAGAATTTTGGCCTTCCCTCTATTTCCCGACCTTTAAAAGAGTATAAAATAATATTCATATTCTTGTTTATCAGCATGATACAAGTTTTTCAAATTAAATTTTCGAAAAACTTGTATATATACGCAAAATTCTCTTAAATTTGCCTCAAACAAAGGAAGAACTATTTTTTAAAAAAATATAATTATGTCAACATTATCAGTTTTATTACAAGCAGTTGCAGACTTTGCCCCATTTGCCAAAATTGGCGCTTGTTTAGGTGCCGGAATCGCTACTTTAGGTGCCGGAATCGGTATTGGAAATATTGGTAAAAGCGCCATGGAATCCATTGCCCGCCAACCTGAATCCGCAGGCGATATTCGTTCGAGCATGATTGTAGCTGCTGCTTTGGTTGAAGGTGCTACATTCTTTGCCATTGTTGTTTGTTTCTTGGCTGTATTGCTTTAAGAAAAACAGGTAGTTGGTATTGTAAGTGGAATAAATTATTCCGCTTACAATATTTATTTCATTGCGGTTAATCAACTGCCTTTAAAATTTTTGTGAGACAATAAATTCTTTAAAAGAAAATGGAACTCATAAACCCCGGTATTGGACTCATCTTTTGGATGACACTCGTTTTTGGAATACTTTTCTTTATATTGGCAAAGTTTATTTGGCCTGTCATTCTAAAAATGTTGAAAGACAGAGAGCAAAGCATTAACGATGCTTTAAATGCTGCTGAACTTGCCAAAGCTGAAATCAACGTTTTGCAATCGCATAATGAGGCTTTGTTGAAAAAAGCAAACGAAGAATGTGACCTTCTTTTGGGCAATGCTCGTTTTGCCAGCGAAAAGTTGTTGGACGAAGCCCGCGAAAAGGCTAAAATTGAAGCAGAGAGGATCCTTGAAGCAGCACGTCAAAACATCAATTATGAAAAAATGCAAGCCATTATTGATTTAAAAAATCAAGTGGCTACTTTTTCCATAGAAATTGCCGAAAAGGTTATTCAACAACAGTTGGCAGACAAAGAAAAAGCCAAAGAACTTATTGATTCCCAGTTGTCAAAAATCCATTTCAACTAAAAAATTTCATTAATTGAGCCGGTCATGGACAAAAATAAACTAAATATCAGGTATGCACAAGCTTTATTGGATTTAGCTTTGGAGCGCAATTCCCTGGATTTGGTTTATGATGAAATGAAAGCCATTTACCATTTGTGCAAAGAGAGCAAAGAACTGGCCAATGTTCTCAAAAGCCCTATTATTAAAGGGAGTAAAAAAGTACAAATTGTCCAAGAAATTTTTTCAAGCAAATTTTCAGAACTAACCACCCAGTACCTTCTTTTTTTGGTGTACAAAAAACGGGAAGTCAATCTGAAAAATATTGCCCGTGCTTTTTTGGAATTGTATAAAGATAAAAATAATATAGAAACGGCTTATCTATATACAGCCGACAGCGATTCAAGCGAAAGAGTCAGTGAGGCCATTATTCCTGTTTTGGAAACTTTTACAGGAAAAACCGTTGAAAAAGAAACGGTTATTTCGCCACAAATGATTGGCGGATTTCGTTTAGTTTTTGGCGATTCGCTTTATGATGCCAGCATTTCAACACAGTTGAACAAACTTAAAAAGGAATTTTCGGAAAACGAATATAAAAAGAAAGCGTAGATCAATTGACTATTGACAATGAATCATTGACAATGAAATTGTAAGATTATGGAAATAAAACCTGCCGAAGTTTCGGCAATACTCAGGAAGCAACTTGCCAATGTGAATTTGGAAGCCGAATTGGAAGAAACCGGAAGTGTTCTTACCGTGGGTGATGGAATTGCTCGTATTTATGGGCTTACCAATGCACAATCGGGCGAATTGGTAGAATTTATCGACACCGGTATTCAAGGCATTGTTCAAAATTTGGAAGAAGATAATGTGGGTGTGGTTTTGCTTGGCGAATCCAAAACTATCAAGGAAGGCGACATGGTGAAACGCAGTCGCAGGATTGTATCCATTCGTGTAGGTGAAGGTTTGGCCGGACGTGTTATTAACACGATTGGCGAACCCATCGACGGGAAAGGTGATATCAACGGCCAACTTTTTGAGATGCCTTTGGAGCGTAAAGCGCCGGGAGTTATTTTCCGCCAGCCCGTGGCAGAGCCTTTGCAAACCGGTATAAAACCTATCGATTCCATGATTCCGATTGGCCGCGGACAACGGGAATTAATCATTGGCGACCGCCAAACCGGGAAAACCGCCATTGCTATTGACACCATAATCAATCAAAAGAAATTTTACGATGCAGGAAATCCTGTATATTGTATCTATGTGGCCTGTGGGCAAAAAGGCTCTACCGTAGCCCAAATCGTAAGGACTTTAGAAGAAAAAGGCGCCATGCCTTACACCACCGTTATTGTGGCTACGGCATCCGACCCGGCTGCCATGCAATTCTATGCGCCTTTTGCAGGCGCTGCCATCGGTGAATATTACAGAGATACAGGTCGTTCGGCTTTAGTTATCTACGACGATTTAAGTAAACAAGCTGTTGCTTACCGCGAAGTATCTTTGCTTTTGCGCCGTCCACCCGGACGTGAGGCGTTCCCCGGCGACGTATTTTACCTGCACTCCCGTTTGTTGGAACGTGCTGCAAAAATCATTGGCAACGATAATATTGCCGCTCAAATGAACGATTTGCCGGCTTCTTTGAAAGGAAAAGTAAAAGGTGGTGGTTCGCTTACAGCCTTGCCTATTATTGAAACGCAGGCAGGCGATATTTCCGCCTATATCCCAACCAACGTAATTTCGATTACCGACGGGCAGATCTTTTTGGATACAAGCTTATTCAACGCCGGTATCCGTCCGGCTATCAATGTAGGGATTTCGGTTTCGCGTGTGGGTGGGAAAGCCCAAATTTCCTCCATGAAAAAAGTGGCTGGGACATTGAAATTAGACCAAGCTCAATACCGTGATTTGGAAGCTTTTTCAAAATTCGGTTCCGATTTGGATGCCGCCACACAATTGGTTTTGGACAAAGGCGCACGGAATGTTGAAATTTTGAAACAACCCCAATATTCCCCCATGCCGGTGGAAGAACAAATTGCCATTATTTTTTGCGGAACCAAAGGTTTGCTGCAAAAAATACCGGTAAACAGGGTTTCGGATTTTGAAGTGGAATTTCTTGCCTTTTTGGAAAAAGAACACAAAACGGTATTGGAAAACCTGAGCAAAGGAAAACTTAGCGACGAAGATACTTCTGTACTTACCGAAACGGCTAAAATCATTGCTCAACGTTACGAAAAATAATTTTTGAAAAATGGCCAATTTAAAAGACGTACGGCTTCGGATTGCCTCTGTGAGTTCCACTCAGCAGATTACTTCTGCCATGAAAATGGTGTCGGCGGCGAAATTGCGCAAAGCTCAAAATGCCATTTTGAAAATGCGCCCTTACGAAAACAAATTGGCTGAAATTTTCCAAAATGCCAGCGCCAACCTCGAAATAGAGTCGCCCTATTTGGTAAAAAGAGATAAAAAGGAAGTTCTTTTTGTGATTGTTGCATCAAACAAAGGGCTTTGCAGTTCTTTCAATTCAAATATCATCAAGGAAGGTGTGGCGCAAATAAAACGGCTTCAGGAAAAAGAACCGAATGTCAAAATTTCGCTTATCTGCATTGGCAAGCGGGCTTCGGATTTTTTCAAAAAGGCCCAATACAATGTCATTGAATCTTACGACCATTTGTTAGATAATTTGGCTTTTGAATCTATTGTGGGCCTTGCCGACGAGCTGATGGCGAAATTCGAAAAAAAGAAATACGACAACGTTACGGTTATCTACAATAAATTCAAAAATGCAGCCACACAAATTCTTTCCACAGAGCAGTGGTTGCCCATGCCGATTGATGACAACCCATCCGTTCCGGTTTACCATCAGGCGGAATACCTTTTACAGCCGGACAAAAATGTGTTGTCTTTGAATCTGATCCCTTTCCTTTTGAAAATCCGGTTTTATAAATTTCTCCTGGATTCTTCGGCTTCGGAACATGGAGCGCGTATGGTGGCTATGCAAACTGCCACAGACAACGCCACCACTTTGATAAAAGAGTTGAAACTGTCTTACAACAAAGCCCGTCAAATGGGAATTACCAACGAATT
>JAVBMO010000140.1:0-15203 GCA_031552355.1 Bacteroidales bacterium
TTACAGGTAAAACCGAAGGAATTACCTATATTGTGGCCACCACACAAGAGGGCAATTTCAAGGATAGCTGCAAAGTGACGGTAAGCAATAATGTCACCGGTATCAGCCTGAACAAACACGAAATTTCGCTTGCGGTAAATGCTACGGAAATGCTTACTGCAACGGTAAGCCCGTCCAATGCTACCAACAAAAATGTAACATGGGCAAGCCGCAACGAGGACATTGCCACTGTAAATGCCGATGGCGTAGTTACAGGTAAAACCGAAGGAATTACCTATATTGTGGCCACCACGCAAGAGGGCGGTTTCAAGGATAGCTGCAAGGTGACAGTAAGCAACAATGTTATTGCCGCTACGGGCATTAGCCTGGACAAACACGAAATCTCGCTTGCGGTAAATGCTACGGAAACGCTTATTGCAACGGTAAGCCCGTCCAATGCTGCCAACAAAAATATAACATGGGCAAGCCGCAATGGGGGTATTGCCACTGTAAATGCCGATGGCGTAGTTACAGGTAAAACCGAAGGAATTACCTATATTGTGGCCACCACGCAAGAGAGCGGTTTCAAGGATAGCTGTAAGGTGACGATAAGCCCGGAAACGAGCATCCTCGTGCCAAAAGCGTCAGAAGCGCTGTTGAGAGTGTATCCAAATCCGGTTAAGAATGGACAATTGATAGTTGACAATGGACAATTAAACAGCCAAACAGCCTCATCATTGCAAGGAACGAAGCAATCTATAGAAATCTTCGACCTTGTGGGCAAGTTGGTAGGGGGCTTTGCCATCACCGGCGAAAAAACGGAAATCAACATTGGCCATTTACCTCGGGGAACCTATTTGGTAAAAGTGGGCGAGACAGTGCGGAAAATAGTGAAACGATGAGTGATGGGCAGAACAGTCGAAGAGAAAAACGGAACAATGAATAACAAATTAATTAACTAAGCCTTGTCTTTCAAGCCCCTTCGGGGGTTTGGGGCTGGGATTGAGGGGCTGAAGGATTTACAGTCGAAAAGTAAGTCCAAACTCCCAAAGAGGGTTGATGAGTGATGCCTATCAGGGAAATAGGTAGACAGGTTAACGAGAAAACAATCTGTCAGGGTGAATATAATGTGAAACCGTTTCCTTATTTCAGCGCCAGCGCCAAAATCTGAGAAAGAATAATCATGAGCACCAATCCGAAAGGATAAACTTTTGCATAGTTTAAGCGTGGAATGTCGGAATTTGTACGCGAACCAATGGCCATTAAGCCAAACGAAGTGGTCATGCCGCCGGAAAGGGTTCCCAGCAAAGTCATAAAATTCATTTTGAAGACATAGCGGCCTAAGAAAAAGCCCACAATAAAAGGCGTGATGGAAATAAGCGCCCCGATAAGGATAAGCTTTTCGCCGCCATTGCTGAAAGCCGAAGAAATGTGTGAACCGGCTTCGGTACCCACGGCAGCCGTAAAAAGCAGCAATCCCAATTCGCGAAACAAAATATTAGAGGAACTGGACATAGACCAAATTACAGGGCCGGTTTTCCCTATGGCGCTCAGCACGAGCGAGGCAATGAGTACACCGCCCGAAAGCCCCAATTTGAAAGAAAAAGCTCCAAGGGGAATTTCCACACTTCCCAATAAAATTCCCAGTAAAATTCCCAAAGTAATGGGTAGAAAATCGGTATCGGAAAGGCGTTTGTCGTCGTTGCCGAATAAACGTGAAATGGCCTTTTCCTGAGTTTTTGTGGTGGACACAAACAGGCGGTCGCCAAAACGAAGTTTCATTCTACCTGTCGGCGGTAGGTCAATTCCGGCGCGGCGTATGCGTACAATGGTAGAATCGTAGGCCGAAAAAAGATTTAATTCTGCCAAGGTTTTTCCGATAATTTTCCGGTTGGTAACCAACAGCCAAATGACTTCGTTTTTGTCATCAAATTGCATATCCACATCCTCTACCGGTTTTCCTATCAAGGTTTCCAATTCTTCATGCTTGTCGGCAGGGCCGATAATCCGCAGGATGTCTCCCAAAAAAATATGACTGTTTTTGGTTGGCCCAAATGTTTCGTCCGCATGTTTTATTCGCGAAATGCTACAATGTGTGCGTGCCCGCAAATCCAGTTCTGAAATGGTTCTTCCATCCACATTCGGATTTTCCACCTTGTAATCGAAACGAACCAAAAGAGGGGCTTTCTGTTTTTCTTCTTCGTCCGAAAGAACTTCTTCATGTTTGAAATTTACACGCAAAACCACCGGCAACAGATAAAAGAAAAGCAGGCAGATAAGAATGGAAAACGGGTAAGCAATACTATAGCCAATGGAAACGTAAGGTGAATTTAATATGTCGGACGAAGCCGCCAAACCTATCGAACTCGACATGCCGCCGGTAAACAAACCTACAATCAATCCACTGTCGGCAATGCCGAACAGTTTGCAAAAAAGCAAGGCAGCGCCTACACCGCTCAAGACCACAAGGGTTACAAAAAGGATGGATTTCCGCCCGTCGGAAAGAAAGGAATTGAAAAATCCCGGCCCCGACTGCATACCCACCGTAAAAATAAACAACAGTAAGCCGAATGTTTTGAATACCGACGGCACTTCCACGCCCATATAGCCCAAGAAAAGGGCAATAAAAATAACGGCGGACATATCCAAAGAAAATCCACGGATTTTAATCCGTCCGATGATCAGCCCGACGGTAATTACTAAAAACAAGGCAAACAGCCCTTCGAGAGATACAAGGTTAGTCATCCCATTCAATTTTTAGGTTCGATTGTTTTTTAGTTTTTGGCAAAGCCGCAGGAGTCGTATCTTTCTTCTCCTCCCATTCTATAACATAATTTCCGGCTTCTTGTTTTTTCCAGTTTTCCTGTTCCTTTTTTGTAGCGGCATCTTTTGTGCTAAATTCTTCAATCAGAATGTTTTTTACATTTTCTTTTTCCTTCTTCAGATTTTCTTTCAGTTGCACAGTCGCATTTTTTTTGTCGTATTTGAAAACCGGATTGTCTATAGTGCCGGTTATCCAGATGTACAAGGTAATATCGTTGGGCGTTTCTTCCTCAAAACTGCCGAATTCCGCTTGTTCTTTTTGCAGGCGAGCTTTTTGCTTTTTGCTGAGGAAATCCGAAAGTTTCAGTTTCAGATGGTAATCTATTTCGCCACTGAACTTTTGCCATCCGAAAATGCCTAAATTCGCGGCATTGGATTTAATGTCGGTTTGCGAAATTTTAAAAGTTTGGTCTTTTATATAAAAAGAAGTGTTTAGCGTACTGAACTTCACATTTTCAAGGGTTTGCTCATCAATAAAACGGGAAAGTTTTTTCAGGGGGCCAAAGTTGGTCAATGCGCCATTTTCGATACTCAGGTTCGAGGACACTTCCAAACTGTTTTTGTCAATTCCGCTGCTCAGGCAATAGTTTGTCGAAAAATGCACATCGCCGCTGACCATTCCTTGCAAATTTTCGGTTTTCAAAGTCTTTTGCCCAAAATTGTCGAAGGTGAAAAAGAGTTCTTTCAGGTTTACCTTTTGGGTGTTGAAATTGCCACTGAACCGGAAACAACTTTTCCCTAAATCCTGCATGGCCAAAGATCCGAACAAACTTCCACCTAAAGCCGACATTTTCAGATTATCAACCCATAAAAAGCCGGGCGTCAAACGGGTTTGAAACGATACATTTTGCGTTTTGATGCTTCGGTAACTCAAATCTTTTACATTGCAGGAAAGTTTTGCCGTAATATTTTTCGGCAATGAAAATTCCAGCGCTTTCGAATCTTTTTCGGTTGTTTTTGAAGCAAAAAATTCGTCGCCTTTGAATTTGTCCACATCCAAATTGCCGGTAAATGACAGCGGTTGATTTTCCAAAAACAAATAGGACAAAAGGTTATCTACAGTTCCATTCATTCGGATATTAGACGAAGAAATGCTGCAAACCAAATTTTGAATGGAGGTATTTTTGTTGTCGAAAAGAATGTCGGAAGAAAGGGTTTTAACTCCATGCTGAAAGCCTGTCCATTTGAAATTGGCTTTGTCGATACGGGCGTTTCCGCTCATTTTTACTTTGTTCAAAGCGTATGCTTGTTTGCTTTTTAGGTCTGAAATTTCGCCTTCCAAACGAACTTTCGCCGTCAGCAAGCCCGACAGAGTTTCAATATCCGGCGATTTCAGCAAAGCATGCAAATCGGCCAAATCCAGCTTGGTATCCACTTCGGCGTCGATGCGCGGTTGCTTGAAATTTTCAACACTCAAATGCCCTTTGAAATATCCACGGTTGATTTCTGTCGAGAAATGATTCAAAACCAGTTTATACGTCGTTGTATGGCGTTTTTCGCCATTGCTGAAAGACCCTTTCAGATTGATATTGCGGAAGCTTACTGGAAGGTTTTTGCCCGAAAGGCTGCCGTTGGCAATTCCGAATTGCGCTGTAATGGACGGCAAATAAGTGGACGAAATTTTTCCTTTAATTAAAAGATTTAAATCCAAAGTACCTTTGCTTTTATAGTCTTTGAATACATTTTTGGCTTCGGCCGGCAGATACTTCAATAGTGATTCCAAGCGGATATTTTGGCTTTGTATCGACAAGTCAATGGTTGATTTTCCGCTCGTGTAGCAGATGTTCCCTGATGCAAAAAACGGCAATTCGCGGAGTTGCAATTCGCTTTTTTCAAAAATAAGCATTTCCCGCTTTCCATCGTGGTGAAAGGAAATATCGGTTTCCAAAGGAACGTCGCGCAGAAAAACCACATTGTCGGTTTGCAGGCAATTGACATGCATATTGCTTTTGAGCCGGATGGTTTGGTTGCTGGACGAAAAATCGCCCTTGGCCACACCTTTGTTAATAATGACATCGTAGCGCTGGTGCGTTACTTCGTTGTGATAAATATAATGTACATTGTTCAATTCTGTTTTGTTCAAACTCAACCTGAAATCCACTTTGGAAGAATCTTTGTCCGGTGTTTTCCAAAAGTTGTAGTTGGGAATACTGTCTTGGAAATATTTCATGTAGAATCCGGCGTTTTTCACCCGGATTTGCTTTACGTCGTAGATTCCGTGGTATAAATCCCAAAGGTTAAATTTCAGGTAAATGTCTTCGGCATAAAACAAGGTATCTTTTACGCCGCTTGGATTGTAAACTTCTTTTCCCAAAACATCTTTAAATTGCAACGAAGCAAAGGGGAAAGTCCAGAAAAAAGCAAAGTCGATTTTACTTACCTTGATTTCGCTTTTCAACGAACGGTTCAATTCCGTAACAACAATGGTGGTTACCTTGTCTTTGCTTTTGTAGAGGATGGCGGCAGCCACAAGTACCAATACAATAAAAGTGGCAAGAGCAATGCCCGCCACTTTTAATGAAAGTCTTATCCTTCTTTGTATTTTGTTGTTCATTGTTTTTTAGAAAAAGATAGTTACAACAAAGTTTCCGATTTTACTGTCAGGAGTCAAGAAATGCTGAAAAAACAGGGTTTACTTACTTGTCGTAATTTGTAATACAATCCCACATTTTTTGGCTTCTGCATCAAATCCTTTCTTAAAGTCGTCGCTTATATTTTGGCTTCCATAATCGTCATGAAATTCATCATTGCACTGATCAACACTTTTTGTTTTATAACAATCACAAAAATCTTTTCCGGCATTTCTGCCACGATCTTCCTGATCTTCACAAGAAGAAAGAATTGTTGCTGTTAGAAATAAAATAACAGAGAAAGGTAATAATTTTTTCATAGCTTTTAGGTTTAAAACTTAAACAAAAATAGGAATTTTTTATAAACGAAACTCAAAATTCTCAGCAACTGTTTAAATTGCCGCGCTGCTTACCTTTCGCCTCTTAAATCATTTTCAATTATTACGCCATGTGTAAAAAAGAAATTTCTTTTTCGGTAAGGAAGCGCCAATCGCCTCGTTTCAAGTCTTTTTTGGTCAAAGAGGCAAAAATAACGCGGTCTAATTTCAACACTTCGTATCCCAAAGATTCAAAAACCCGCCTTACAATACGGTTTTTGCCGGAATGCAATTCAATGCCGATTTTCTTTTTGTCGGAACCGTCGCCATCGTACAAAATGGCATCCACTTTAATAAAACCGTCGTCCAATGTCAAACCGTTTTCAATAGTATCCATATCGCGTTTAGTCAAAGCCTGGTCCAATTCCACATGATACACTTTGCGTGCGCCGTTCGAAGGATGTGTCAAGCGTTTGGCCAAATCGCCATCATTTGTAAAAAGCAACAAACCGGTGGTATTTCTGTCTAACCGGCCTACAGGGTAAATTCTTTCTTTGCAGGCGTTGGCCACAAGCCCCATAACGGTTTTCCGTTCAAAAGGATCATCCACAGTGGTAATAAATCCTTTGGGTTTGTTCAAAAGAACATAACGTTTCTTTTCGGGAGAAAGGCGTTGGTCGCCGTAATGCACTATGTCGGTAGGTTTTACCTTGTAACCCATTTCGGTAACGACTTCGCCATTTACGCTCACTACGCCGCTTTCAATTAAAAGGTCGGCTTCGCGGCGCGAACAAATTCCCGCATTCGAAATATATTTGTTCAAGCGGATTTCATTATCCTCGCTGTCGCTTGGTTTACGTCTTTTGCCTGAAGAATAATTTTTTTCGTCAGATTCATTTGAATGCCTGCGAGGTCTGTCCGAAGCTTTGCGCTCGTCAAAACGCCTAGTTTTTTCGCGGTCGCTAAGCCGTGGGCGTTTGCCTGTTCTTTCGCCACTTTCAGCGTTTTCAAAACGGTTTTTGTCAGAATCGTTGTATTTTCTTCTTTTGTCGAAACTGCTGTTTTTACGGTCGTCAAAACGTTTGGGCCTGTCGCTATCGCTGTTTCTCGAAAATCTTTTTCTTTCGCCGCCTTCGGAATCGTCGAAACGGTCGTTATCTTTTTTGTAAGATCTCTTGGGTTTGTCGAAACTGCTGCTTTTGCGGTCGTCGAAACGTTTGGTCCTGTCGCTATCGCTGTTTCTTGAATATCTTTTTCTTTCGCCGCCTTCGGAATCGTCGAAACGGTCGTTATCTTTTTTATAAGATCTTTTGGGTTTGTCGAAACCGCTGCTTTTACGGTCGTCGAAACGTTTAGGTCTGTCGCTATCGCTGCTTCTCGAAAATCTTTTTCTTTCGCCGCCTTCGGAATCGTCGAAACGGTCGTTATCTTTTTTGTAAGATCTTTTGGGTTTGTCGAAACCGCTGCTTTTTCTATCGTCGAAACGTTTGGGCCTGTCGCTATCGCTGGTTCTCGAAAATCTTTTTCTTTCGCCGCCTTCGGAACCCTCGAAACGGTCGTTATCTTTTTTATAAGATCTTTTGGGTTTGTCGAAACTGCTGCTTTTTCTGTCGTCGAAACGTTTGGGCCTGTCGCTATCGCTGTTTCTTGAATATCTTTTTCTTTCGCCGCCTTCGGAATTGTCAAAACGGTCGTTATCTTTTTTGTAAGATCTCTTGGGTTTGTCGAAAGATTTTCTTTCGCCAAAAGAAGGCTTCGAAGATTCTTTGGAAAAACTTCTTTTAGGTCTTGAAAATGATTTTTCAGACGAATCGTCGTCCGATTTTCTTTTAGCCGGCCGTCCTTTTGGGGCGTCGGATTTCTTAAAACGTGATCCTCTTTCGCTACTTTCCGAGCTTTTTCTTGTTGTAGGTTTCTCAGTTTGTTTTCTGGGTCTCATAAGTTTAAATAATTAATATTGAAAAAGCCTTTGGGAAAGCTTGTCTATATCAAGGTGATTATGCTTTCTTTATTCAGTTGCTTTAAAATAGAATGGATTTTTGTGCAAAGGTACAAAATATTTGCAGATTACTCATTGTGAGAACAAAAAAGAGAATGCCTACAAAAGACATTCTCCTTATTTTTAGTACAGCTTTTCTATTCTTAATTGGCTCTCTAGACCTAACAGGTTTTAAAAACCTGTTAGGTCTTTCAGGTAAAACCTGCTTTGATAAACCCAACTTAGGCAAAACCTAAGCTGAACATCTATTGTTTTTCTTTTACAACCTCCAACGAACAAAGATAACCACAATGCCATTTATTCTTCCTCACTTCCATACGCTGGATACATCTTCATACCCTTCATTACTTCTATAGGGGGATAGGAAACTACCCGATTTATTTTTTTTATATCTGAAGCATTTAAATCATAGCGTTTTAAAATCTTATACCCTGATTGTACCTCCTCCCATGAATATTTTTCCAATGTATCTTTTGAAAAAAAGTATATAGATAAGACACCCTGAGGAAGAGATTGTATTTCATCTTCTATATTTTGTACCCCTTTGTATTCTTCAGAAAAACCGCCTTTGGCTTTTATTTTTGAAAGTTTTGTTTCATGAAAAGACAAAGTTGTATCAGGGTAAATACCGCCACCACACCATGCTATATAAAAATAAATGTCATTTTCAGAATTATTTTTAAAGTCTATCCAGTCAACATAGTGATGTTCGCATGATAAAAAAATAAATGCCACAACTGCTAAAAAAAATATCTTTTTCATATTTAGTATGTTTTTGATGATGAATTTCTATAACACCCCCATTCGCTTGAGGCTGTACCAAAATGAAAGCTGCCGTTCAGACGATGACTTTGCTTCGTCCATTCTATTAATACTGGCTTTGCCTAAGCCAAACACCTATTACTTTTCTTTTACAAGCTCCGCGAATGGGGGACATTGCCAAACTATTCATATACAACAGTCCAATCCATTTTAACCAACTCCTCTTCTGTAAAAACTAATTTCTTTGCGTATAATTGCCGCTCACATATTTCATCCCAGCTATATTCTTTCATAACACTTTCTTTTATAAAGAAAAAGCGAAGTTTTTTATCTTTACAGTCTCTAACAGCTTTTTCTTTAGACCAATAAACATCTATATAACCTATAGAATCTTTTTCTGCTCTATAAGTAGGATAAATAGAGGTGTCCTGTCCTTTTATAGTTATTTTTTTATAGATTTGGAGATTTCTACCTTTTACCAAACTGCTTTCGCAAAAACAAACACCATAAATAGCAGAGTCTGATTTATTTATAAATGGAATAATCTCCGCTCGATCATATACACATGACGAACAAATAACACCTATTAAGCTTATTATTAATATCGTTCTCATAATTCAATCCTTTAAGGAATCGCAAAATACATTCTTTAATTTTGTTTTTGCAGGTACCCTGCTTTGACAAATCCGACTTAGGCAAACTAAGCTAAGCAGCTATTACTTTTCTTTTATCCCCTTGACGAACGGGGCATACAAAGATAGGGCTTTTTATTTTTTTCAAACAAAAAGGGGATGAATTTATAAATAAAAACATCCCCTTGATAAAATTTTCAAAAACGGAAATATCTACACGCCTTTGGTTTCAACTTCGGCATTCACTTTTTTAATAAGCCCTTGAAGAACATTTCCGGGGCCTACTTCTGTGAAAACAGTAGCGCCATCGGCAATCATGTTTTCTGCAATTTGCGTCCAACGTACCGGAGCGGTCAATTGGGCAATCAAATTTTCTTTAATTTCTTCCGCTTCCGTAACTGCTTTTGCATTTACATTTTGGTAAATAGGGCAAATACCTTTGTTGAAAGGCGTGGCAGCAATGGCAGCAGCCAATTCAACACGGGCAGGTTCCATCAAAGGCGAGTGGAACGCACCACCAACTTTCAAAGGAAGCGCTCTTTTAGCGCCGGCAGCTTTCAATTGTTCGCAAGCTGTTTCTATACCGGCCATACTGCCCGAAATAACCAATTGTCCGGGACTGTTGTAGTTGGCAGGAACCACCACCTCATCTTTAATTCCGGCGCAAACTTCTTCTACAGTAGCATCGGGCAAGCCTAAAATAGCCGCCATGGTAGAAGGAGTCAATTCGCAAGCTTTCTGCATGGCATTTGCACGGGCGGCAACCAAACGCAAACCATCTTCAAACGACAATACTTTGCTGGCCACCAAAGCCGAAAATTCACCCAAGGAATGTCCTGCAACCATATCAGGTTGAAAATCGTCGCCCAAACTGATTGCCGAAATAACAGAATGCAAGAACACAGCAGGCTGGGTAACTTTGGTTTGTTTCAGGTCTTCATCTGTCCCCGAAAACATGAGGTCTGTAATGCGGAAACCTAAAATTTCGTTAGCCTTTTCGAAAAGTTCCTTGCAAAGAGGATTGTTTTCGTAAAGTTCTTTGCCCATGCCCACAAATTGTGCGCCTTGTCCGGGAAAAACGTATGCTTTTTTCATCTGTTTATATTTTGATTTTTAAATTTGTACACATGAAATATCTATGATAATCATTCCTTTTGGTGAGGCTTTTGTCTCATGGATATTTCATAAAATTCCTGTGCTTGATTTTTCTGCAAAAGTACGATTTTCCTCGAAATATCGAAAAAAGTGTTTTGAAATAGATTTAAGAAGTCTTGCACCATATTATAACGGTATAAGACAAATTCATGGGAGAATATCTTGTCATTTTTAAATTAAATAAAACTAAATAAAAGGCAGAAAAGGAGTGAAATTTCATAAAAAGGGAGAGGAATATGTTAAAGAAAGTTTTTGTAATTATTTGAAAACAAGTATAGAAAAGAAAAATATTAAAAAAAAGCAAAAGAATTTTTGTCAGTTAGGAAAAAAGATGTAATTTTGCACCTCTGTTAATGAGAAACGAGTTCTTTGTAAAGCAGTGAAATTGCCGATGTAGCTCAGTTGGCCAGAGCAGCTGATTTGTAATCAGCTGGTCGGGGGTTCGAATCCCTCCATCGGCTCAGCAATTTTATAAGAAGGGGAGATACCAGAGTGGCCAAATGGGGCAGACTGTAAATCTGTTGGGAAACCTTCGGAGGTTCGAATCCTCCTCTCCCCACTTTTAAACAAGCGGAAGTAGCTCATTTGGTAGAGCGATAGCCTTCCAAGCTATAGGTGGCGGGTTCGAGCCCCGTCTTCCGCTCATTACTGAATTTTACGGATAGGGCGTAGTATGCCTTGTCCGTAATAGTAGTTTAAAAGCCGTTGTAGCTCAGGGGTAGAGCGCTTCCTTGGTAAGGAAGAGGTCATGAGTTCAAATCTCATCAATGGCTCGCTCTTGTGCAAATTTATAGAAAATAATTATCAACAATTTTAACAAACGCATAATATGGCAAAAGAAACTTTTAAAAGGGAAAAACCCCACGTAAATGTTGGTACCATTGGTCACGTTGACCACGGTAAAACAACTTTGACAGCCGCTATCACTACAGTTTTAGCTTCAAAAGGTTTGTCAGAAGTAAAATCTTTCGATTCAATCGACTCTGCTCCTGAAGAAAAAGAAAGAGGTATTACAATCAATACTGCTCACGTTGAGTACCAAACAGAAAATCGCCACTATGCACACGTTGACTGTCCGGGCCACGCCGACTACGTTAAGAACATGGTTACCGGTGCTGCTCAAATGGACGGTGCTATCTTAGTAGTTGCTTCAACAGACGGTCCTATGCCTCAAACTCGCGAGCACATTCTTTTGGCTCGTCAGGTAGGTGTGCCTCGTATCGTTGTTTTCATGAACAAAGTTGACTTAGTTGACGACGCTGAGTTGTTAGACTTAGTAGAAATGGAAATTCGTGAATTATTGTCTTTCTACAGTTTCGACGGTGATAACACTCCTGTTATCCGTGGATCTGCTTTGGGTGGTTTGAACAACGAACCAACATGGGTAGAGAAAATCATGGAATTGATGAATGCTGTTGATACATGGATTCCTCTTCCTGTTCGTGATACTGATAAAGAATTCTTGATGCCTATCGAAGACGTGTTCTCAATTACCGGTCGTGGTACTGTTGCTACAGGTAAAATTGAAACAGGTGTTATCAACTCTGGTGATGCAGTAGATATCATCGGTATGGGTGCTGAAAAATTGAAATCAGTTGTTACCGGTGTTGAAATGTTCCGTAAAATTTTGGACAGAGGTGAAGCTGGTGATAACGTAGGTTTGTTGTTACGTGGTATCGACAAAGACGAAATTCGTCGTGGTATGGTAATTGCAAAACCTGGTTCAATCACTCCTCACAGAAAATTCAAAGCTGAGGTGTATATCTTGAAAAAAGAAGAAGGTGGTCGTCACACTCCTTTCCACAACAAATATCGTCCTCAATTCTATTTCCGTACAACTGACGTAACAGGAGAAATCATTCTTCCTGACGGAGTAGAAATGGTAATGCCTGGCGATAACTTGACAATTACTGTGGAATTGCTTTCAGATATCGCTTTGAACAAAAACTTACGTTTCGCTATCCGTGAAGGTGGTAGAACAGTAGGTGCTGGTCAGGTTACTGAAATTCTATAATCATAATTAAGAAGGGAAAATCAATTTTCCCTTCTTAAATTTAGGAGCATAGTTCAAGGGTAGAATAGCGGTCTCCAAAACCGTTGATGGGAGTTCGAATCTCTCTGCTCCTGCTTAAAAATCGAATAAAATGTCAAAAGTAATTAACTACGTAAAATCATGCTACGATGAATTGATGCACAAAGTATCGTGGCCTACAATGAAAGAATTACAAGGAAGCGCTATTGTTGTAGCAGTTGCTTCATTGATTATTGCAATTGTAATTTTCATTATGGACATGACTTTTGGGGCACATCCGCATTTGGCATGGAAAGGAATTTTAGGATATTTTTATTCAATATTCTCTTAAAAAGATCTTCTCCAATGAATTTTTCTCTTGCTTCCCATATGAGAGAAAGGTTCGACTAATTTATATAGTTTTGTTATTTTGGTATTTATAACATCTCAACGGACATTAGATGAGCGAGCAAACAAAAAAGTGGTATGTGGTTCGAGCCATTAGCGGAAAAGAAAAAAAAGCAAAGGAATATATCGAAAACGAAATTTCCCGCTTAAATCTTAAAGAGTATGTTTCTCAAGTGTTGATTCCAACCGAGAAAATATATTCCATTCGCAATGGTAAGAAAGTTGCCAAAGAACGCAACTTTTTCCCCGGTTACCTGCTGGTTGAAGCAGTATTGATCGGTGAGATTCCTCATATCATTAAAAATATCCCTAATGTCATTGATTTTTTACGCGAAAAAGGCGGCGAACCGCTTCCAATGCGTCAAAATGAAGTGAACAGGATATTAGGAAAGGTTGACGAACTAACCACAATGACGGAAGGTTTGAACGACCCTTTTATTGTTGGCGAAACAGTGAAAGTTATAGATGGCCCTTTCAACAGCTTTAGTGGAGAGATTGAAGAGGTTTACGAAGAAAAGAAAAAGCTAAAAGTAATAGTGAAAATCTTTGGACGTAAAACTCCTTTGGAACTTAGTTTCATGCAAGTTGAAAAGGAATCATAAATGTTAAAGTAATCATTGATTTTAAAATTTAAAGCAAAATGGCAAAAGAAATTGCAGGTTTGATTAAATTGCAAATCAAAGGAGGAGCTGCCAATCCATCACCACCCGTAGGACCTGCTTTAGGTGCTAAAGGTGTGAACATTATGGAATTCTGTAAGCAGTTCAACGCCCGTACTCAGGAAATGGCCGGAAAAATTATTCCTGCTATTATTACTGTTTACAAGGACAAAACCTTTGACTTTGTATTAAAAACTCCACCTGTTCCTGTTCAGCTAAAAGAAATTACGAAAATTAAAAGCGGTTCTGCTGAACCTAATCGTAACAAAGTAGCTTCAGTAACATGGGAACAAGTTCGCCAGATAGCCGAAGACAAAATGCCCGATTTGAATTGTTCTACAATTGAATCGGCTATGAATTTGGTTGCCGGAACTGCACGGAGTATGGGGATCACTGTTACGGGTGATAGACCCTCAGCGTAATAATTAAAAACAAAAACAACACAACAACTCGAAATGGCAAAATTAACAAAAAAGCAAAAAGAAGCTTTCGCCAAATTTGACAAAGAAAAATTTTATTCTTTGGAAGAGGCTGTACAAGTTGTGAAAAACATTAGCTATACTAAATTTGATGCTTCTGTGGATATTGACGTTCGTTTGGGCGTTGACCCTAGAAAAGCAAATCAAATGGTGCGTGGTATTGTTACTTTGCCTCACGGAACAGGAAAAACTGTTCGCGTGTTGGTACTTTGTACACCTGATAAGGAAGAGGAAGCTAAAGCAGCCGGAGCCGATTATGTGGGTCTTGACGAATACGTTGAGAAAATAAAAGGCGGTTGGACGGACGTCGACGTTGTTATTACCATGCCAAGTGTAATGCCGAAAGTAGGTGCGTTGGGTAAAATTTTAGGTCCTCGCGGACTTATGCCCAATCCCAAAACAGGAACCGTTACCATGGAAATTGGAAAAGCAGTGGAAGATGTAAAATCAGGTAAAATTGATTTTAAAGTCGATAAATATGGTATTATTCACACCTCAGTGGGAAAATCCTCTTTCGATGCTTCGAAATTGGCTGATAACGCTCAGGAAGTGTTGCAAACCATTCTTAAATTGAAACCCTCTGCAGCAAAGGGAACATACATGAAAAGTGTATTTATTTCCAGCACCATGAGCCCCGGTATCAAAATAGATCCGAAATCTTTTAGCTAATCACGTAACAGGTAAAAATCATCGAAAGAGATATGAGAAAAGAACTAAAAGCCGAGCTCATTGATTCTATTGCAGAAGAAATTAAACAATATGCTCACCTTTACGTTACAAATATCGAAGGATTAAACTCCGTTGATACCGTAAAATTGAGAAAATTGTGCTTCCGCAGAGAAGTGAAGCTTATGGTTGTTAAGAACACCTTGCTTATTAAAGCAATGGAAAAAACCGGCATAGATTATTCAGAACTTTATCCGGTTATTAAAGGTTCTTCTTCAATAATGCTTTCGAACATAAATAATGTACCTGCAAAGCTTATAAAAGAATTTAGAGCAACTTCAGACAAACCTATTTTAAAAGGTGCGTATGTAGAAGAAGCTGTTTATCTTGGCGACAACAATTTGGATATGCTTGTTAACTTTAAATCAAGAAACGAACTTATCGCAGACGTTGTTGCAAGCTTGCAAGCCCCTGCAAAAAATGTTATTTCAGCATTGCAGTCAGGTGGAAACACATTATCAGGTGTTCTTAAAACATTGGAAGAAAGAGCCCAATAAAAAAACAAAAAATTTATTATTGTAAAACATTAAAAAAACGAATAAAAATGGCAGATTTGAAAGCTTTTGCTGAACAATTAGTTAACTTAACCGTAAAAGAAGTAAACGAACTTGCTCAAATTTTGAAAGATGAGTACGGTATTGAACCTGCTGCTGCAGCTGTTGCAGTTGCTGCTGGTCCTGCTG
>JAVBMO010000067.1:0-11916 GCA_031552355.1 Bacteroidales bacterium
AAATGTTTGACAACGGATTTTACCAAGAAATGTTTGTCCAATTGGTCCGAAGCCTGGCTGATTTCAAGGCAATTGCCGTTTTTGAAAAGAATGTTGATTTTGTCGTCGTTCAGGAAACTGTAAGCATTGTTTTGCACTTTGTCGGTAAAAACAAGATATTTTAAATCTTCGTTGTTCAGGTTGTATCGTTTTTTTACCTTTTCCTCAATTTCATGGATTTGCTCTTTACCGAATGCTTTCGGCTGGATTTCAACTTTGGGCAAATTCCGGTTGATTAGATTGCCTGCAAGGAAGGAAAGTGTGAGGTCGCTGTGGTACATCCACTGTTTGATGGAATACATGATATCGTTGTCGTCCAAACGGGCAAATAAATCCAAAAGATTTTCATTTGATTCGAAATCTTTCAGCGTATAGTCGTTTTGAAAAAAAGGCTGCAAAGCTTCGGGTACAAATAGGGGAGTGCCTGAACGATAAAGTTCTTTTGCACGTTGCAACGATTTAATTAGAAGTTGCTCAGCAGCAATAACGGTTTTGTGCAGGTAAACCTGCCAATACATCAGGCGGCGCGAGATAATAAATTTTTCAATGGAATAAATCCCTTTTTCATCCACCACCAATTCGTTGTTGTGTATGCTCAGCATTTTGATAATACGTTCGGTGCCAATAACTCCTTCTGAAACGCCGGTAAAAAAACTGTCGCGGGTCAGATAATCCAAGCGGTCTACGTCCAATTGTCCGGAAACCAATTGATGCAGGAATTTTTTCGGATATTTGCCTTCAAAAATTTGAATAGCCAAGTCCAACTGTCCACCCATTTCTTTGTTGAGTTTTTTCATAAACAACAGCGAAAGCGTTTCATGCGACATTTTTGAAATAATGCCATGTTCCAAAGAATGGGAAAAAGGCCCATGGCCAATGTCGTGCAAAAGAATAGCCAAAACAGCTGCGTGTTCTTCTTCGGGCGAAATATCGTGCCCTTTCTGACGAAGCACTTCAATAGCTTGTGTCATCAGATACATGGTGCCCATGGCATGGCTGAAACGGGTGTGCAAAGCGCCGGGGTACACCAAATGCGACAATCCCAATTGTTTGATTCTTCTCAAACGCTGGAAATAGGGATGCGAAATAACATCGTAAATAAGCGGGGTAGGGATATTGATGAAGCCGTAAACCGGATCGTTGACTATTTTTCGTTTGTTGTTGCTGTTTGTCATACTTTCTTTTGCTATGATGCAAAAGTACTACAATTTAATTGAATGAAGAATGAAGCAGCCTTGAAAAAGAATAAAGTCCCATTTGCATCAATAGATAGCCTTTTTGATAGTTTGTTCTGTTTTTTCAAAAATCTCAGGGAAAGTCATTCCCTTTACCGGAAAAGGATCGTGAATGATAAGTTCGAGTTTGTTGCCAACACCTAAAGGGAAAGCCCCAAACCGGTTCATTTTCCAAGAATTATTGATGGTTACGGGAACAATAGAAGCTGAGGGAGCGTATTTGCAAAGGATTTTTAATCCATTTTCGGAAAAAGGTTTTGCTTTGCCTGTTCTGCTCCTTGTTCCTTCAGGAAATATCACTGCAGATCGTTTGTTGCTTTCAATATATTCGGCTATATCTTTTATTGCAGATAAAGATTGTTTGGGGTCTTTTCTGTTAATAAGTACCGAACCTCCATGATTTAGATTGTAGGATATGCTGGGTATCCGACGGCCTAATTCCATTTTGCTGATGTATTTAGGGTGGATTTTTCGCATAAACCACCCAATGATCATGATATCGTAAAGGCTTTGGTGGTTCGACACAATAATACACGGGCCTGTTTGGGGCAGTTTGTCAATGTTCCGGATTTTATAACTTGTGCCTAAGGCAAAGGTGTTGGCAATTAGCGAAAAGTACAGGGCATCGACACTCTTTTTGTGTGCCCCATAACCGAACAAGTTTAAGCATAGCCATTGTATAGGATGGAAAATCAGCAAAGAACATCCAAATAAAAAATAATAAATAACGGAAAGGGGATAGCTTATAATTTTTTTCATTTCTTTATAACTCCTTTTGCAGTGGTACAAAAGTACTAAGAAAAGAGGAAATAAAGATTGATAATTTCCAAAATGGGGACAAGATAGAATACTTTTGTGCTAAAGTTTGTGCAATCATTCGTAGATATGAAGTACTGCAATTCATTACATTGTGTTGGTTGGTAAAAGATAGAGTCATTTTAGTTAATATTTGTAAGTGAAGTTGTTAAATTCATTTATAAATTATTAGTTATTTTATGTGGTGTTTACTCATTTTCTTTTGTGTACCAACAATATAGCAGAACGAATGAGCAATTATTGCCAACTAATAATTAATGGAATGCAATATTACGATTTTTTGATGAGAAAAGAAAGCAAAAATATTCAAGCAGGGATTTACAATACCATTTTATATTTGCTAAAAATTGAAAATAGCTGTCAATGCGTTGTTGTCTAATTAGCAAAGATTCAAATCCTTACTCTTTAACAAATTTATACGCCAATTTTCCAACTTTTGCCCCAAAACCTTCGTTAAAATAATGAAGATTGTACATGAAAATAGTATCTTGTTTTACTTGAAAAGCGAGGTCTTTTGAAGAAGGTTTTTGGCAATTGAAAATAATAATATCGGTAGATGTAGGCCCAATTGCAAAATCAGTAACTATATAGTAATTTCCAATATTGGGAAATCCTTTTATAGTGCCATCTACATCAAATACAACTTGTTTTTTCGTAGTTATGGAATCTATGCAGAGATAATTTCCTGCAAATATTTTCTCATTTACAACCTTTGTTATTCCCCAATCCAAACCCATGTTTTCGGGTCGTTTTTCAGAGACTTTGGTGAAATATCTTTTGTCCAATAATTGATTTCGCTTGTTGTAATGATACAGAACCAAAACTGTCGTGTTTTTTGCTGTTTCATAGCCCAATTCGTAGTAGGCGGTGGAGTCGTTATGATCACGAATATTGGTTTTTAGGCAGTTTTCAGTTTTCCCTTGTTGTAGATAGGTGACGAACTCAAATCCTTCATGGTTATTCCAACTTGCGCCCACAACCAAACTGTCTGCATGAATGTCCTCATGGATAACCATTGTTACAATTTCTTTCAGTGTTTTGGAAGCTTCAAGCGGAGATTTTGTTTTTTCGATTTGACAGATATAATCGGACAATACCCAAACGCCATTGAGCAAAGGAATAAAAGTTTGTTTAATGACTTTTGGGTCATTTTGGAGCTTGGGATTTGAGCATCCCACCAAAAGGCACGACAAAACGAAAATAGTTAGCAGGAACTTTCTCATATAATTATTGGGTAAGGCTTATTTTCCGCGTCTTCCCGGCCTTTTGGGCATTAAGGGGTTTTGGGCTGCTTGTTTGTCTTGCATGCCTTTCTTTTCAAAAGAAGCCGAAAGAATTACTTCGTCGTTGGGATTTAATCCGCTTAGAACGAGGGTTTTTATTCCGTCACTGATACCGGTTTCTATTTTTTGAGGATGGATTCCGTCGGTTGTTTTTATCCAAATTTGTTGGCTTTTATTTTTTTTGTCCGTTTGAGGTTTTTTCCCGTCAAATTTTCCTTTGGGCATTTCGCTTTTATTTTTGTTCAAATGAGAGAAAACCTCAGGCGTGGGTTCAAATCCCAGTGCTTGATTGGATATACTGAGTCCGGTTTGTGAATCGACAATAAAAGTAACATTTGCCGTCATGCCCGGAAAAAGTTTCTCGTCGGGATTGGGGGCTGTGATGATGACTTTGTAGGTAACCACATTACTGGTAACCGTAGGTTGCATGCGCAATTGGGTTACAGAACCTTCGAATTCTTCGGTAGCATAAGAATCCACAGTAAAGATGACCTTTTGTCCTATTTTAATTTTTCCTATATCAGCTTCATCCACATCGGCTTCTACTTGCATATTTTTCAAATCGTTGGCAATGGTAAAAAGGGTAGGGGTATTGAACGATGCGGCAACGGTTTGTCCTTGTTCCACAGCGCGATTCAGCACAATACCGTCAATAGGCGAGTAAATTTCGGCATACGACAAATTTACTTGGGCTTGATGGTAGTTTGCCTTGGCATTAACCAATCCCGATTGTGCTTGCGACAAACGGTTTTCAGCTTCTTCGTAAGCCACTTGCGTGGCCGCTTTCACATTGTAAAGTTGTTTTGTCCTTTCGTAGTTTTGTTTGGCATAGGCAAGGTCGCTTTCGGCACTTGCAAGGCTGGCTTTGGTTTGTGACAGTTTTTCGGACAAAGTGGATTTATCCAATTCTGCCAGCAATTGACCTTTTTTGACATGGGAATTAAAATCGACATAGATTTTCTCGATAACTCCCGAAACTTGTGTGCCGACATCGACTTTGTCCACCGGCTGAATGTATCCGGTGCAGGTTACGTCAATTTCCACAGTGGCTTCGCTGACTTTTTCGGAATGAATTACCAATTCGGTGTTTTGTTTTTTGAAAAAGAAAAAGGCCACTACTGCAACAACAATGACCACCATAGCCAAAATAATAAAAGTCCTTTTTTTCATGATATATCTTTGATATAGATTTAATGTTTTAATGAATTGTTAATAAGGCTTTATGCCCATATAAACGTCTAGAATTTTTCGTTTTAAAATAAAGCTGTATTTGCTTTGAATATATTCGTTCAGAGCGCTGATATAGTTGTTTTGTTGTTGCAGTAAATCCACGGTAGTAACCGCACCGACATTGTATTGAGCCCTATAAACGTCGAACGTTTTTGAATAAGCGTTTTGCTTGATGTCGTAAGCTTTGTATTTGTTGTGTGCTGACAAAACATCGTGATAGCCTTGAGTGATTTCCTGCAAAACATCCAGTTCGGATTGTTGTTTGCTGAGTTCGGCTTGTTGCAATTGAATTTTGCTTTGTTTTACTTTCGTATTTGTGCGATTATTGTTGTAAATTGGAATATTCAAACTCAAAGATGCTTGTTGTTGAAAACGGTCGGACAATTGCGTCCCGAAATTCTGATAATTCGGCGAATGCCCACTGCCCAAACCGGCAGAAAGATTTAGCGAAGGGTAGTAGGACGATTTTGCCAAACGAATATCCATTTGAGCAATATCGATATTGTATTGTTGAATTTTTAAAATGGGTAAAAAGGCCTTTGCCCGTGAAATAGCGTCTTCTTTAGACGGGAAATTTTCCAAAGAAGTAAAGGCCGCCATGTCGGGGTAAATGATTTGCAGATTTTTTTCAGGATCTAAGGCCAGAAGCTGTTTCAAGGTAAGCAAGTTGTTTTCAATGGCAATTTCGGTTTCCACAATATTGGCTTGGTCATCGGCATATTGCGCTTGCAGCAAAAGATAGTCGCTTTCGAGGATTGCGCCCATTTTGAAACGGGCTTCGCCTTGCTTTAGTTGTTCGTCCGTAGCTTTAATCACTTCGGAACGGTATTTCAGCAATTCTTGGTTTCCTAAAATAGTCAGAAAAGCTTGCAGGATTTGTATGGTAAGGTCGTTTTGGGCTTGTGCCAATTTTAAATCCGATTGTTCCCAAAGCAGTTTTTGTTGTTCAATGGTGTTTTCTATGCTAAACCCATTAAACAAAGGCATAGAGGCATTTAAAGAATAATTTCCCGACCACGAAGAACCGTTGGTGTTGCTGTTTGAAAAAGATTCGCTCAAATTGGCATTTAAACTGGGCAGGCGTTCCAATTTCGATTGTTTGTAAGAAAGCTCTGAAATATCTTTCGACAGTTCCAACGATTGTTGCTGGTAGTTTTTCTTAAAGGCATATTCAATGCATTGCTCCAGCGAAAAGTTAAAAGTATTGGTATCCTGAGCCTTCAATCCCCAAAAAAGGAATAACATGCAGCTGAAAAGAGCTGTTTTCTTCATAGGTGGGAAATTTAAAATGTTTGATTTTGAGGGTATTCACTATAAACTCATTTTTTACTAATATAGTATTTCAAAAAGTGTTTTTCTTGCAAAAATACCCAAACTTATTAAAAAATCAACAAACTGACAGCCATCACAGCCATTCCGGCCACAAGCCCATAGATAGCCAAATGGTGTTTCCCATATTTTTCCGCAGTAGGAAGCAATTCGTCAAACGATATAAAAACCATGATACCGGCAATGGCAGCAAAAATCAGCCCGAACAAGCTGGGGCCCAACAGTTGTTTCAAAGCAAAATAACCGATAATAGCGCCCAAAGGCTCTGCCAATCCCGATGTTAAAGCAAACCAAAACGCTTTTCTTTTACTTTTGGTGGCGTAGTGAATGGGAACCGCTACCGCAATTCCTTCGGGAATATTATGGATGGCAATGGCTATGGCAATGCTCACGGCCAAGGTAGGTTCGCTCAGCCCACTGATTAAAGTGGCCAAGCCTTCGGGAAAGTTGTGAATGGCAATGACCAAAGCCGTCATCACGCCCACACGCATCAGCTTAGGGTGATTGGGTTTTTGGTATTCGTTCAAGTCTTTCATTTCGTGAGGATTTTCGAACGAGGGAACCAACTTATCAATAAGCCCGATTAAGACCATACCTGCAAAAAATGCCAAAGTTGTATAGACGGCACCTTCGGTTTTTCCATAGGTTGAAGACAAGGACTGGCTGGCAATAGGGAACAATTCCACAAAAGACACATAGATCATCACACCGGCAGAAAAGCCCAAAGAACCCGACAAAAAATTAGGGTTTAATTTTCGGGCAAACAATACAATTAAACCGCCGATACCTGTGGATAGGCCGGCCATAAGTGTAAGTAAAAAAGCGAAGAGAATATGATTTTGTTCCATGTTTTCAAATTTTATGTTCTAAAAACAAATAAAGACTTGTTTTGTTGCATAGGGCTATAATTATATTACTTGCCTCAATATTTTTCAGAAGGTATTACGGTTTTAAATATTTAGGATTAAGTGATTTATCTATACCCGTTGTATTATTCGATTTATCTGTTTAATTTTGATAAAAATTTTGACAAAGAAAAAGCCGGAAACCACATACGGCAAAATTGATTATGAATCTAAATTCCACCATTCTTGAAGTAGATAATTTGCGTATAGAATGCAGAACCGACGACACTTTTCAAGAAGTGGTACATGGAATATCTTTTTCCCTGCAAAAAGGCGAAACTTTGGGCATTTTGGGCGAATCGGGCTCTGGAAAATCTTTGTCGTGCCTTGCCATTCTGCAATTGCTCGAAAAAAATGCCATTAAGGTAACCCAAGGTTCCATTTTGTATCATGCAGAAAATCACTCTTTCGATCTTCTGAAACTTTCTGAAAAGGAAATTCAAAAAGTGAGGGGAAACCGCATCGGAATGATCTTTCAGGAACCTATGACTTCGCTCAATCCTGTGAAAAAATGCGGAAAGCAGGTGGTGGAAGCCTTGCAAACCCATACCAAAATTTCTTTCAAGGAAGCCAAGGCCAAGGTTTTGGAATTGTTTAAAGAAGTGATGCTGCCAACGCCCGAAAGGATTTTTAACAGCTATCCTTTTCAGTTGTCCGGTGGACAGAAACAGCGTGTGGTAATAGCCATGGCATTGATTTGCAATCCCGATATTCTGATTGCCGACGAACCTACAACAGCTTTGGATGTTACAGTGCAGAAAAATATACTCGAATTGTTGAAAAAGTTGCAAGAACGTTACCAAATGGGGATTATTTTTATTTCTCATGATTTGGGCGTTATTCAGCAAGTGGCACATAGGGTAATGGTGCTTTATCAGGGTAGGGTAGTGGAGCAAAACACGAGGGAAAACCTTTTGCAAAATCCACAGGAAGCTTATACGCAAGGCTTATTAGCAGCTAAACCAAGCATGAACAGTGAACGGTTGTTGCATTTGCCCACGGTAAACGATTTTGTAAATAAAAAAGAACTTTCGCAACAGACCGAAAATCTTGAAGAACGTAAGGAACGCCATCAAGAAATTTATTCTCAAAAGCCGATTATCCGTTTAGAAAATGTGGTAGTAAGTTTTCCCGTAAAAAAGAATTTTTGGGGCAAAACCGTGAACTCGTTTCAAGCGGTCAATAAATTGTCTTTCAGTTTATATAAAGGCGAAACTTTGGGTTTGGTAGGAGAGTCCGGCTGTGGAAAAACCACCTTGGGCCGCACCATTCTTCAGTTGATAAAAAATCAGGAAGGCAATATTTTTTACCATGAAAAGGCTTTGAATCAGCTTTCTGACAGTGAAATGCGGAAATTGCGCTGCGAAATGCAAATAGTGTTTCAAGATCCTTACGCATCCTTGAATCCACGAATGACCATAGGGGAAATTCTTCAAGAACCGATGAGTGTTCACAAAATTTACAATACGGCTTTGGAGCGCGAAAACAGGGCTTTTGAATTGTTGGAACTTGTGGGAATTGAACGACAAAGTTTTCGTCGTTATCCGCACCAATTCTCAGGCGGACAAAGACAACGCATAGCCATTGCACGCGCTTTGGCTTTGAATCCTAAATTTATTATCTGCGACGAATCTGTTTCAGCTCTTGATGTATCGGTGCAAGCCCAGGTATTGAATTTGTTGAATGAACTCAAAAAAGAGTTTGGCTTAACCTATTTGTTTATTTCACATGATTTGTCTGTGGTCAAATACATGTCAGACCGTATGGTGGTTATGCAAAGCGGCAATATTGTGGAAATGGGCGAAGCCGATTTGATTTATGAAAATCCTTCTTCTGCCTACACCCAAAAATTGATAGATTCTATTCCGTTGGTGTAGACGGAATATTTTTAAAAGGTTTTTGGGATGCTAAGCCAATCAGTCCGGCCTGAATAATTTCGCCTGTTTCGGGATTTAGCTCTGAACCCAAAAGACTGTGAGGAATGGAATAAACAAGCAACATGATTATAACAGCAATTATTGTCCACAAGCGAGAAGGTTTTTTGTAGTTTTTGTAACAGGCAAATGCAAAAACCAAAATCATAATCAAGGTTTTATTGTCGGTTAAATCCCAACCAAAAGGAATTCCTGTCCAAAATTCACCAAAAGCATACTTTTGCACAATAGGGCCCAAAATCATTCCTCCAATAAACAATAAGAGTGTACTCCAAAGAAATGTACGTACATATTTTCTGAAATTAGTCAAGGCCATTAATCCGGCAACTACAGCCAAGAACATGCCCAAGAACATGGTAATAATGTGTGAAATCAATAAAATATCGGGAACAGGGTCTTTGTAGCGAACAAGTAAGAAGGGTGTATGGTAAATCGTTGTGCCATCTGTCAATAAGATTTGATATTCCACTTTCCCTGCTGCGGATTGTTTTGGTAAATAGGCTTTTAAACCTTTTTCTGTGTGCTCTAAAATGTCACCGCAGAAAGGTGTTTGTGAAGGATAAATTCTGTAAGAAATAGTTCCACTTATATTTGTGTTATCCACAGGAATTTCTATTGCAGATTCTTCATTTGTAGAAAGGCTTCGGGTAAATTTCAGTTTATAGTCTTTGTGGTTTAAATTTACCGTTTCTTTATAAGGATGGGTAGGGCCTGTCATCCGTTGAAAAACGGCAGCTCCGGTAGTAATTAAAAAGCCTAATATCCAGATGAGTATGATTTTTAAAAGTTTCATTTTAGAAAATTTTATTTAGCTATAAGTATGCAGTTTCCCTTAAAATTTGGAAACTGCAAAGATACACAAAACCTAATTATGGTTGAGTTAAGCAGGGAGAGGAATTTGTATTTTTAAAGTTAAATGGGGTTCCGCTACAAATTTTATCTTATCTTTGCAGAAAGAAACTTATGTAATTTCATGAAAAAAATAGTTCTATATACATTTTTTGTTCTTGTTGCCCTACCTGCATTTTCTCAAAAAAAAGGAAAAGGCTCGATAGAAATTGTGGCAGACAAAAAGGTTGCTGAATTGGTGGATTTACATGTTCTTTTCAATGAAAGAATAAGAACTATTCCGGGTTACCGGATTATGATAGCTTCTTTGTCTGGAAATAATTCAAAATCAAATGCTTTTGGGATTAAAGATAATTTTCAAAAAAGTAATACCGATGTAACTGCTTATTTGGTTTTTGAAGAACCTAATTTCAAGGTAAAAGTGGGGGATTTTAAAACCCAGTTAGAGGCTTTTGCATTCCTGCAACAAATTAAATCAACGTATCCAAATGCGTACATTATCAAAGATAATGTGTATCCCAATAAATTTGTTTCCACAGATCAATCTACAGACGACGACTTAGATAATTGATATTGGGGATTTACCTCACATGATGTTAAGGGCAAGCAACAACAGCGTGACTAAAACGTCAAAGTAAATGACCTGACTTAATATAAATCAATTATTTACAAATTTAAATTTTTATTTTATGTTAAAAGTTCGATTAAATTTAAGGAAAGTGATTGCGATAGCAATCTGTCTCGCAGGAATGACAACAATGAGTGCCCAAAATATGGATGTTTATATGGCAGGCGAAGTTGGAAAACTTGGAAAAGCTTGGAAAAATAATACAGAATTATATTCTGTAGCGGATGGAACAAACTCTGTCAATTTCAATTGTATCTACGTCTCAGGAAATGATGTCTATATAGGTGGAACTATAAATGATGGCAGTAATACTAAAGCAGTCGTTTGGAAAAATGGTTCACTATTGTATCAATTAACTACGGGTAATGCTCAATCTATTTCTGTTTCAGGAGATAATGTATATGTTTGTGGTAGTTATAGTACTAATGCTGTTCTTTGGGAAAACAACACAATGACTACGCTTGGTCAGGGTTCTTATAATTCTTCATCAGATTACGTGTATTATTATGCTACAGCAATGCAGATAGTCGGCGATGATGTGTATGTCGTAGGTTATACCAATAATGATAGGTCTTATAATTCGGGTAGGATTTGGAAGAACGGAACAGAATTGTATTGGGTTGCCAATGCAGTATTCACTGACATTGCAGTATCGGGCGACAATGTATATATTTTGGGATATAAAAAGGATGAATCGTTTCGCAAAGTTGCAACAGTTTGGAAAAACGGAGATGAATTATATTCCGATATTACAAACAGTGATTTTTCATCAATAAGTGTTTCTGAGAATGATGTTTATGTGACAGGTTATACTAACAATGGTTCTAATAACTTTGCAAAAGTTTGGAAAAACGGCACAGTTCTTTATCAACTCACAGATGGAGCAACAGATACGAGAGGGAATGATATTTGTGTAAAAGACAATGATGTTTATGTGTTGACAAGAACATTTGCTGCACAAAATAAAAATATTGTTTGGAAAAATGGCGTTGAATTATATGATATGGGAAGCCAGGTTGTAAATGCAATTTGTCTTCCGTCAAGTGCTACTACTGCTGTTGAAAATATTGAAATACAAAATCCACAAAATCTACAAGTCTACCCAAACCCTGTGAAAGACAAGTTATTTATTCAAAGCGAAACAGGTATTAGCAAATTTGAAATTTACGACATTACAGGAAAGCAAATACTCACAGGTAATATGGCAAATGTTAAATCAATCAATATTTCGGCATTACCTACAGGAGTTTATGTTTTGAAAATTGGCAATTATAGTGGGAAATTTGTGAAAGAATAATATTAAAATGCCAGCACCTAACTTGCTGCCTGCAAGTGGGGGGGCTGAAATCGGTAATTGAACTTTTGTCACCCGCTTCGGTTTTTGTCTCGTGGGATAGTGAAGCCGTCCGCAATCCCTCTCGCAAGCAGTCGCCAGCACGTTGTATGTCCTCTTACAAAGAACAACTGAAATTTTACAATCGATTATTGTAGCTAAGAGGTTGTCTAAATCTTCCTGAAATAAAACACAAATAAAAAAGATGCCGCAACTACGTTGCTTTTAAATCAATACATTATAAATATTCTACAAAGATATCGCCACGCTGTGGCTTAAAAGCGGCATAGCCGCGTAATCTTTGTAGCAAATAATAAAATCTACATTTATTAAAG
>JAVBMO010000025.1:0-4623 GCA_031552355.1 Bacteroidales bacterium
CCATAATTTTAGTAGGGCGAGGATTGCGGATTTTGTCTAACTCATTTCCATATTTACGAATCCAATTGAGAACAGAAACATGGCTTACCCCTAATAAACGAGCTATGGAATGAAATCCTAAGCCCTCTAAATACATGGATAAAGCAAATCTATGTTTCTTTTCTTTTTCAAGATAATCTTCAAAACCTAATGTATAATTACAACCACAATCTTTACATTTATAGCGTTGTTGATCTCTTACAACACCATTTTTCACTTTATTATTTGATTGGCATTTAGGACAAGTCATATATTTTTTATTGCAAAGATAATAAATCTATCTTAAATTACCAAATCCAAATTTTATTGTCGTCATGCTTTAGAGGTTGTTTAAATTTCTTTTTTTTGTAGTTTGATGGCATTTATTTCTAAAAATAAAAGACTGATTTACAATCATAACAATACTCAACTTTTTAAATAGGTTAAAAATAGATTATACTGATAATCAGAAATTTGATTTAAATTTAGACAACCTCTTAGTTGCCGAAAATTTATTGGAAAATCCCTTTATCACTTAGGAGTGAATTACTATGATGAGTAATATATTGATTTTTAACAAAAACTGATTCTTGCCTATTTTTGGGAGTTGTTTATATCTACCTAAATAAACTGTTTGCCAAAATTTACTAACGAAAATTAAACTTATAAACATCAACAATCAATATTTTGCCATTGTAACAAGATATTAAATAGCGTAAAGTAACACAAAACCAATCGGTTGATAAACTTAGAGGAAGTCCTTTTGGAGTCTTTGTGGTGAAATTCCTGTCTTTTGAACAGCCTTCACCAGACAGGAGTAATTTCCCAGTACCCAAAGAGCGACAAGAGGCTTCTAAAAAAAACGGGATATCTCTTTCGAAACACCCCGTTCACTCTAAAAAACATATTTTGCTTATTCTTCCTTGGCTATAGTTGCCCTTTCGGTCAATTTTTTTACTTCCAAAGCGGCAGAACCTTTGTATTTTAAGCTAGCCGCTGTAGTCATATCTATTTTCAAAGTGTTTTTTGCATTCACTGTGGCATTGGCAGCATTTTGAAGTTTTACGGAAACATCGGCAGCTTCCAATTCCATGGCTGTAATGTCGGCAGCATCGGAAGTGATATTCAATTTTTTGGTTTCGCCTTTCAAATCCACTTTCGATCTGGCACTTGCAGAAATATCTATTTTTTTCAAATTTTCAACACTTCCCTGAAAAGTAGAAACTTTGTCTAAATCCAAATCCACATTATCGCCTTTTATCTGAACACCGGTAACCGTTCCGCCTTTTAGCGAAAAATCTACTTTTTTTGCATCTAATTGCAATTTGGTTATTTTGGCATCTGATTCTACTTCGAAATCAATTTTTTTACAAACGAAAACTTCTTCTGTGGCCAACACAGCGCCATTTTGTATTTCTACACTTTCCAAATGAGTTACATAAACAATGGCTTTTTTGGCATCTTTACTTTTGCTTATAATTTTCAAAACACCTGATTTACAAGTGGCGTCAATATCTTTGAACTCGCCCGAAATTTTCACATGGGTATCATCGCTTTGCTTAAAGCTAAGTTCTACATTGCCCGAAACCAGCACAGACTTAATGGGCAAACCTCTGAAATAATCTTTTAAATCTTCGCCCCTTACAGTAAAGGACAGCATAACCGCCAAAGTTAAAATAACTCCGCTCAAATAATGTAACTTTTTCATATTGGATTAATTTATTTAGTAAACAATAAAATTTCTAACTATATAGTCAAAAAAATATCGTTTTTTGTGCTGAAACTTTTAAAATTTTAGCACAAAAAAAAATCTAATTCAAAGTAAAACACTCATTACTTTAAACTTAAACCTTCAAAAAAAATCCTTGGAAATTTTATTTTCTTGTGATCACAAATACCGTTCTCCGGTTTTTGGCACGCCCTTCTTCTGTATCGTTGCCAGCGAGAGGCTTTTCTGAACCATAACCTTTGTATTCAATCCGTTCCTGACGAATCCGCCGCGACAACAAATAATCATAAACCGCTTTGGCCCGTTCGTTAGACAGTTTCATATTTTCTTTGGCATCGCCCACATTGTCGGTATGTCCTTGTATAACCACGTAAAGCGTAGGATTTTCGCGCAAGAAATCAACAAAAGAATTGACGACAAATTCCGCTTCGGGCGTCAATGCTGCCGAACCGGTTTCAAAATTAATATCGTTCAACTGGTAGCTTTGCCCCACTTCTATTGGCCTCACCTGCATATTTATTCTCAAAGTATCGTTTTGTAGTTTTTTAGAAACCAAATAGCGTGTATCGTAGGCATAGCCTTCTTTTTTGGCTATCATCACATAATCCAAATCGGAACGGACAGCCGCCGTGAAATGTCCATCCTCTTTGTCCACCGGAAATTCTATGTTTTCTTCAGTATTTTTCCCCAGAAAGACAATATTTCCGGCAGTGTTTTGATCCAATTCGTCTTTCAAAGTGCCTTTAATTACAACCACATGATATGGGCGGGCCCTTTCATAGAGGTCAAAATCAAAAATATCGTAATCCGAAGTGGTTTTGTATTGGTCTGAAGAAAAGAAAGCTTTTCTGCCTGAAGTGCTTACGCTGAAATTCTTTTCGTCGTTTTCGGTATTAATCGGCATTCCGATATTGATGGGAACGGTTTGCGATTCATCGTCCATACGGACATAAAAAATATCGAAGCCACCCAAGCCCTGACGACCGTTTGTGGAAAAATAAAGCGTTACACCGTCGGGGTGCATAAAGGGCGTTTCTTCATTTCCCTTGGAATTGACTTTTGTACCTAAATTTTCAGCACGTCCCCAGTCGCCGCCGGGCAAACGTTTGCAACGCCAAATATCCGTTCCGCCCATTCCACCTCGCCGGTCGCTGACAAAATAAAGCCATTTTCCGTCCGGCGTTACCGATGGGTGCATTTCCATGCTTTGCGGGGTGTTCACGTTGCTTCCCACGCTTTTGAAAGGCTGCCAAAATCCATCTTTAAATTCGGAATACACAATGTCGCAATTCATAAAAAAGTCTTTATCTACGCCACATACCGTATAAAACAACATTTTATTATCGGCCGTCATAGACACATAACCTTCCAATTCGCTTTTGTTGAAAGGGCTTTCCAAAGGAAAACCTTGTTCAAAAATGCCATCGGATTGCCTTTCTGCCATGCACATGCGAACAATTTCCTTCTCCTCGCCTTCAAACAGCGACCGACCGTCTTTTTCGCGAATCGTCCTTTTGAAAAAAACCATGGAACCATCCACACTGAAATAGGGAATGCTCTCGTTGGCCGGCGTGGATATTCCCTTTACTGGCTGTGGGTCGAAAGGCACCGCATTTTTGTAGGAATACGCCAAAAAGTCCGACCACTGCAAATAGTTCTTCGCTTCTTCATACACATCTTGCACCGGTGCATCGGGCTGATCTTCCAAAATATTGAAAAATTTCTTAAAATAAGTGGCCGCTTTCTCGAAATTTTCGTCGGTATAAGCCAAAAGGCCTAAGTAATAATATAGATAAGGATTTGCATAATCGGGGCAAAGCTTTTCAACCTGTTCAAAATTTTTGGTCATGGACGCAATATTTTCCCTTTTAGCAGCCATCATTCCCAACATAAAATAGGGTTCCACAAAATCGGGATGATCTTGCACCAATTCCGAAAGCAAAGGCGTTGCCTCTGTATAACGCTTTTTGTCGAAGGCCTCCTGTGCCTTTTCAAATTTCTTCAACGATTTTCCTTCTAAAGAATATGCGCAGGGATTTTCTTTGTTGTCGAGGATTTCTTCATCTTGCGAAAAAAGCGAAAAAGAGCATAAAAGAAAACTGAAAATGAATAATTTTGAGAAAATTTTAGAATTCATAGCAAGAAAAAACAGGATGTATTTTATGATTCAAATCTTTCACAAAGCTACGAAAAAAAGCAGAGAAATGTTAAAGGTTTTTATGGCTGGGTTTTATAGGACTGCTTTCAAGCTACTAAACTATCCCATGAGACAAAAGTTGGAGCGGGCTACAGATCGTGATGATACCACATCACTGTCCGCTGAAAGCAGACGCGCAGTTGGGTGTTCGGCTTGTATGTTTCTAACAGACATACTTCAAATCAAAGCGGTTCCAAGTATTTATTTCAATTCTATAATATTTCCTTTTTCGTCAAGGTTAAATATTTCTCTTTGGGATTGGTTATAAAGTATAGATTTTGATTTTATTCCACGTAAAAATCAGCTATTTGCATTTTGTCATCTATACATTTTTAGCAATCCCTTCTCTTTTTTTTCTCGTCTGTATAGAAACAACAAATTAGCCCTTCAAATTCCTGTTCTGTAAACATTTGATAAATTTGGTCTTCATCAAGCAACAATTCAGACCGAATTAACATAAATCCGCTTTCGTTACTTAGAGGTTGTCTAAATTTCTTTTTTTGGTAGATTGAGGGTATTTATTTCTAAAACTCAACAACTTTGGATTTTCAATCCAAAGGTTGGATAAACGAATAGAATTCGTTTGAGTTTCGACTAAAGTCGATTCAAAAGGATAAACTAAAGTTCATTGAAATTATTCGAGAATGAAATTCTCATTTGAATTGGGATGATCACCATG
>JAVBMO010000021.1:0-8945 GCA_031552355.1 Bacteroidales bacterium
GGTGAAAAAACCAAGGTATTTTTGGCAGGGATTCTTATTCATTCGCCGGAAATTATTTTGCTCGACGAACCTTCGAATCATTTAGACCAAACCGGACGTGAATTGCTGTACGAATTTGTCCGTCAAAGCAAAGCGACCATTATTTTGGTCAGCCATGATATTACACTCCTAAACCTGATAGAAACTACCTGTGAACTTTCCGAACATGGATTGAAATTGTATGGTGGCAACTACGATTTTTACAAAGAGCAAAAGGAAATTGAGCGGAATGCTCTCAGCGAAAATATCCACGAACAGGAAAAAGCTTTCCGCTTGGCAAAAAAACAAGCGCAAGAAGTGAAACAACGGCAAGAAAGACGAACAGCGCAACAAGGTGAAAAGAATAAGTCACAAGTTCCCCGCATAATGCGGAACACTTTGCGCGATTCTTCCGAAAATACGGCTGCACGCCTGAAAGGTAAACATGCAGAAATTCTCAACAATAGCCTTGAAAAATTGGCAGAACTCAAGCAACAAAAAGAATTGCTGAAAGAACTGAAAATGGATTTTGACGATACCGTGCTTCATGCAGGTAAACTTTTGATAGAAGCGTCACAGATAAATTTTGCTTATCCGGAAGAAAAGCCGCTGTGGAAAAATCCTTTGGATTTTAAACTCTACAGCAACGACCGGATTCATATTTTGGGCAATAACGGATCAGGAAAAACTACTTTTATCAAATTGCTGACGGGCTCGCTTTTGCCTTCGACAGGAAATATCAAACGTACAAATTTCGAATGGATTTATTTAGACCAAAATTATTCGCAAACAGATGTCGATTGCAGCATTGTGGAACTTGCCGAAAAATATAACCGGCAGTCGCTCAAAGACCACGAAATTAAATTGCGGCTCAACCGTTTCCTTTTTCCTTCAGATACTTGGGATAAAAACTGCAAAACCCTGAGTGGCGGCGAAAAAATGCGGTTATTCCTTTGTTGCCTTATGATTAACCAACAAACGCCCGACTTGATTATATTGGACGAACCAACAAACAATCTAGATATTTCGAGTTTGCAAATTTTGTCGCAAACCATCAAAAACTACAAAGGAAGCCTGTTGGTTATTTCGCACGACCAATATTTTGTTTCCGAAATAGGGGTTACACAGAATTTAAAATTTTGAAATTCCTTTTGCCAAAGGCTGGATTGTCTTTTTAGCACATTGACACAGAAATCCACGCTGTCAGAAAGCTGATTTTACTTTGCAGAAATCTTTTGCGAAATAAATCGCAAAGCTTCAATGCTTCGAGGGGTTTGCACATCGACCCAACTGCTTTCTATGGGAAACGCTCTTCCCTCTTTCACGGCTTGCAAAGTATTGTACGGCGCAGTTTTGCAGAAGTTCTCAAAATCTTCTTTGCGAATGAAAATATATTCGGGATTGCGTTCAAAAAGTAATTCGCGGCTAAAAGCCCAACCGGTGACATCTTTAGCTATATTTTTCCCACCCGACAATTCAATCAAATCGTTAATATAAGTATTGCCGCCGGCTGTAAATTCCCCACCCTGTCCATAACCCACCACATAGTAAACAGTGGGTTTGCGAGCTGTATCCTTTGCCTTTGCCTTTGCCTGTAATTCCTTTACGCCGGTTTTCAATTCAGAAATAATTTCTTCGGCTTTGGCTTCTTTGTCCAAAACAAACCCCAAAAGTTTCAGGTTATCATAAATTCCTGCAAAATTCGACGACTCTTTGATGGCCACAACAGGAATCCCCATTTGACTGAAAAACTGAACTTTATCTTTGGAAATAATAGACCCGATAATGATTAAATCCGGTTGAAGGGAAATAATCTTTTCGGTATTTATCTGCAACATATCACCTACATCAGGGATTTTTTCAACCTCCTTTGGATAAAGACAATAGGCCGATCTGCCCACCAAACGGCCGCCTTCGCCCAAGGCAAAAATATTTTCGGTAATGCCGGGCGAAATGGAAATAATCCGTTCCGGCTTTTTCGTCAAAACAATCTTCCGTCCATAAGTATCTGTAATTTCCTTGTAAATGGTTTGTTTCCATTCCTGTTTTTTGTCCCCGCAAGAAACAAAAACACAAACAAACAGCAAAAGAATCCAAAATCGTCTCATTCGATCTGTTTTATTCTATTTTTGAAAGATAAATCTGTTGTTTACAGCCATTTTCGGCAAAAGAAGCATTGACAGAAAAAACTTCCCGAATCCGTTCAGGAGTCAATCCCTCTGAGGTATTGCCCGAAAAAACCAAACGCCCATGGTTCAACAACAATAACTTTTGTGTGTATTGCAATGCCATATTAATATCGTGAAGCACCAGCAAAATCGTTTTCTTATATTTTTGATTTTGCTCCACCAACAAATCCAAAATCTCATACTGGTGCGAAATATCCAAATTTGACAAAGGCTCATCCAAAAAAATAAACGGCGTTTCCTGCACCAAAGCCCGAGCAATTAATACCCTTTGATATTCGCCGCCGCTCAAACGGTTCACATATTCGTCGGCAAAAGGCAAAGTGTGTGTTTTTTGCATATAAAATTCCACTTTGCGGAAATCTTCTTCCGAATCATCTTGCCAATATTTTTGGTGAGGATTCCGCCCCATCATTACCATTTGCCGTGCCGTGAAATCAAAAGCCAAATGGTGCCTCTGCGGAACCACAGAAATATATTTCGACATTTCCTTGGCTTTCATTTTTGTAATATCTGTGTTGTTCAAAAAAACACTTTTGGGAACTTCAAGCAAACCACTCAAACACCGCAACAAAGTGGTTTTCCCCGAACCATTGGGCCCCATCAAGGCATAGATATGCCCTTCTTCTATCGACAAATTTATGTCGTGAAGAATTTGTTTTTGAGGAACAGAAAAGTTCAAATGCTGAGTGTGCAACATCTTAAAATTGCTTTTTTGCTTTGTACAACAAATAAATGAAATAAGGGGCGCCTATCAAAGCAGTAATACTTCCGACAGGCAATTCGGAAGGCTGCAAAACCGTCCGGGCAAAAGTATCGGCCAAAAACATAAAAATAGCGCCAAAAAAGATGGAATAAGGCAACACCACACGATTGTCGGCACCAAACAAAATGCGGACAATATGAGGCACCACCAAACCCACAAACCCAATAACTCCACAACAGGAAACCATCATGGCAACCATCAAAGTGGAAATCAACAACAATAGTTTCTTCAGTTTTTCGGTTTCCACACCCAAACTCTTGGCGGTTTCGTCGCCTGCCAAAAGAATATTCAGTTGTTTGGAACAAAATAATATAATAACGGAACCCACAATTACCAAGGGAACAATAATGCCTATCTGCGACCAGCTTGCTGCGGAGAAACTCCCCATGGTCCAAAATATGATTTTTTCCATTTTTTCCTTTTGCAACACAATCAGAAACGCAATTATTGCCGCACAAAGGAAATTGACACTCACGCCGGCCAATAATAGAGTGGCTGTGTGCAAACGTTTTCCTGTAGAAGCAACCCTGTAAATAAAAAACACACCCAAAAGCGCCATCAATAAAGCTAAACCGCTAATTCCCAAAAAAGAATTTTCCATACCCAAAACAATGGCAATGGCAGCCCCCAACGAAGCCCCTGAAGAAACGCCCAAAATATAAGGTTCTGTCAATGGATTCCGAAATACCGCCTGATAGGTAGCGCCACACAAAGACAAAACCGCACCGGCAAAAAGGCTCATCACAATTCGCGGTAAACGTACTTGAAATAGAATAAAAGAATCTGTTTCCGTTGTTTGTCCACCGGATAAGAAATCCTGTAAAAAAGGTATTTTTTCTGCCAAAAGTCGAATGGCTTTAAAGAAACTTATGTCCGCAGGGCCAATGCTGCACCCCAACAATACCAAAAAGAAAAGTACAACGCACAAAAGCGCCACCATCATCTTTATGGAAAGTTTCTTTTTTTTCATCATCAGAAATACAGAATGCTTAGAAGGGAGAAATTCCTCTTTTGAAGGATATTTTCACTTTTCACCCGAAAGCTGTTATTATTGTATCCTTGGCAGGTCTTCTGACTTGTTTCATTTGCACAGCCTTCCCGAAATTAATGAAAAGTGAAAAACAAAAAACATCATTCTCTGTTTTCAATTCTCAGCTCTCCACTTTCAGTGGCCAAAGTCTTTTGTGCAAACCTTTTTGAAACTTACAGCAGCGGGTACTGTCCGGGATTTTCACCCGATTCCCTTGCAAGCAAATTAAAAAAACTGCTTTACCAAAAACAGTACAAAGGTACGATTTTTTGAGGGAAAGAGCGAGAAAGAAATATTCAAAGGTCAATTTTCGAGTTCTTTATTTTGAACTGTCTTGGGATAACTAGTCGCATATCACATTATTAAATAGTACCACCAAACGTTAAGGCTAAAACTTTGCAAAAAAATCCGGAAAGAGGCCGCTAAACTAATTTTTTTTCGTACTTTTGCAAAACTCTAAAAACATGGGGCATTAGCTCAGTTGGTAGAGCGTTTGACTGGCAGTCAAAAGGTCAGCGGTTCGAATCCGCTATGCTCCACAAAAGATAAAAGAGGTTGCCCATGTTTCAGGAACAACCTCTTTTTTTTATATATCGGTAAACTATTCCGGTCTGATGAAAACTCGACTCTTGTTTTTCCTTTTCTTTTTGGGAATTTGTCCATTTTGCATGGCACAACAAAATCCTATTATAATTGAAAAATCAGACACACTCACCTACAATAAACGTATAGATTCGTTATACAAACCGGCACTTGGCGCTAAAGGCGTTTTTAAAAAAGATTCGGAGGTAAAACTCATAGAACTCACATGGATTCAAATGTTGTCCGATCTTAGCGATTTTCTTTATGACCAAAAATACCGCTGGCGTTTTAATATGACTATGTCTTGCACAGTTTGTTTTTCTAAAGGCGAAACTGTGGATTATTTTATTTACGATTTTGACAAGAATTTTTTACTGCCAAAAGATGAAGAAAATTTTGTTCGTTTGTTGAAATTATTTTTTCAAGATTACCGTCTCCCTTTCGACAACAAAACAGCGTTTAAAATCTCAGGGAAAGTAGATTTCAATTGAAATACCATATCTTTGTAGCAAAAAAATTAAATCATCAAACTTGTTTTGCTTGTCTAAAACTGCCTTTTTCAAGAAAATCCAATAAATTTTGTGTGTAAATTTTGACAAGAATTAAAAATATTGTAATTTTGCAGACTTAAATGGTGGATGTAGCTCAGTAGGTTAGAGTAGCGGATTGTGGTTCCGTTGGTCGTGGGTTCGAATCCCATCTTCCACCCAAAAGTGTAGCTTTTAAAGAGTTACACTTTTTTTATTTAAAAAAATAGTAAAAAATCCGGAAGCATTTCCGGAAAAATTTTACTACAATTTTGTACTTTTGTACAAGTTTTTGAAAGTTTGTGATACTAAAGCAATGATAGACTCATTTAAGCATAAAGGACTTCGGAAAAAGCTGATAGAAAAATTACGGGGAAAAGGCATCGAACCTAAAATATTGGATGCATTTGAAAAAATACCGCGTCATTTTTTTCTAGATTCAACTTTTGATGAGATAGCCTATGAGGATAGGGCTTTTGCTATTGGTTGCGGACAAACCATTTCACAACCCTACACCGTGGCATTTCAAACGCAGTTGTTGGAGGTGAAAAAAGGTGAAAAAATTTTGGAAATAGGTACAGGTTCCGGTTTTCAGACGTGCATTTTGTGCGAAATGGGAGCAAAAGTATTTACTATCGAACGGCAAAAAACGCTCTTTGAAAAAACAAAATCCTTGATAAAATTGTTAGGATACACGCCCAAATGTTTCTTTGGCGATGGATATGCAGGGTTACCGGCCTATGGCCCGTTCGATAAAGTAATTGTAACTTGTGGCGCACCCAATATCCCCATGGCATTAGTTGACCAGATGAAACCCGGTGGAAAAATGGTAATTCCGGTAGGGGAGGATGTTCAGGAAATGAATGTGATTACCAAACTTGACAAGGAGAATAATATAAGTACGGAAGTTCAAGGGAGCTTTAAATTTGTTCCCATGTTGGAGAAAAAAATATAACAAAATAAAATAAAGTAAAAAAAGTTCCGTTTTTAGGGCGGCATTAAAATAAAACAATCAAATTATAAAAAACTATGAAAAAAGTAATCTTAATCTTAGCATGTGTTTTAGGCTTCACCGGAATGGCCTTTTCTCAAACCAAAGCGGAACCGGCAAAAGTAAGCGGCCCTCAAATTCAATTTGTGGAAAAAGTTCACGATTACGGTGATGTAACTAAAGGTGGAAACGGCGAATGTGTATTTGTTTTCAAAAATGTGGGAACCGAACCTCTTTTGCTTTCGCAAGTGAGTGCTTCTTGCGGTTGCACCACTCCAAGTTGGACAAGAGACCCCATTATGCCTCAACAAGAAGGGCGTATTACTGTAAAATACAACACACAATTGGTGGGTTCTTTTAATAAATCTGTTACAGTAGTTTCAAACTCTGTAAACGATAGCCGTATTGTTCTTCAAATAAAAGGAACTGTTAAAGAATAAATTTTTTTATTTAAGAAATCTCCGTTACCTTTGCAAAGTTAGCGGGGATTTTTCTTTATATACGAACAATAAAATTATATGCCAAAAATTTCTAAAAAAGGGACAGAACTACAAGCTTCTGCCATCAGAAAATTAATTCCTTATGCTGAAGAAGCCAAGAAAAAAGGAATTCACATTTATCATTTGAATATCGGACAGCCGGATATTGAAAGCCCGGAAGGCGCATTGGCGGCTGTGCGTAATAATGATTTGAAAATTGTTGAATATAGCCACTCTGCAGGAAATTATTCTCTTCGCGAGAAATTCACAGAGTATTACAAAAAGCAGAATATTCACATAACTCCGGAAGAAATCATTGTTACAAGCAGTGGTTCCGAGGCATTGCAATTTGCTTTTATGTCGTGCTTGAATCCGGGTGAAGAAATCCTGATTCCTGAGCCTTACTACACAAATTACAATTCTTTTGCACGATTGAGCGATGTGGTGATTAAAACCATTCCATCAAGCATTGAAAGTGGTTTTGCACTTCCACCTATCGAAGATTTCGAAAAAGCAATTACACCAAAAACCCGTGCTATTTTAATTTGTAATCCCAACAATCCAACTGGATATTTGTATTCAAAAGAAGAATTGCAAAAATTGGGCGAAATTGCGAAAAAACACGATTTGTTCCTTTTCTCGGACGAAGTTTACAGAGAATTTTGTTACGACGGCATAAAACATTTTTCTGTAATGGAACTTCCAGGATTAGACGAACACGTTATTTTGTTGGATTCTGTTTCAAAACGTTATTCAGCTTGTGGTGTGCGCATTGGAATGTTCATTACAAAAAACAAAGAAATCTTTGGCGCAGCTATGAAAATGGCACAAGCCCGTTTGAGCCCTCCTTCCTTTGGACAAATTTTTTCCGAAGCAGCAGTAGATACACCTCAATCATACATGGATAACGTATTGGCAGAATATGTAACCAGAAGAAATGTCATTGTGGAAGGAATTAATAAAATTCCGGGATGTTTTTGTCCAAACCCCAAAGGCGCTTTCTACACAATCATTTCATTGCCGGTTGACGATTCAGACAAATTCTGCAGATGGTTGTTGGAAGATTTTAGCTACGATAAAAAAACCGTTATGTTGGCGCCGGCAACCGGTTTCTATTCTGAACCTGAAAAGGGAAGAAAACAAGCGCGGATTACCTATTGTTTGAATGTCGATGACTTGAAAAATGCTTTGATTTGTTTGGAAGAAGCTTTGAAAGTTTATCCCGGAAGAACAAATTAAGAGGAAATATTTCTTTTATTTGAAACAGGCCCTTTTGCAAAACTTTGCAAAAGGGTCTGTTTTTGTTTACTAAATATGCAACGACGTTTAAACCATACAGAGATTTCAAAATCTGCAAGGTTTTTGAAATAAAAAGCGTAAATTTCATTTCAAGATGTAACTTATTCGCAGAACAGTCGTAATAAGTAATATTGAAATTCTTACAAACAACTATGAGACAGTTAAAAATTACCAAGCAACTAACAAACCGCGAAATTACTTCTTTGGATAAATACCTGCAAGAAATCGGCCGTTTGGAAATGATTTCGCCGGAAGAAGAAGTAGAATTAGCAAAACGTATAAAGGAAGGCGATCAAAGGGCATTGGAACGACTTACCAAAGCCAATTTGCGCTTTGTGGTTTCTGTGTCAAAACAATATCAAAATCAAGGGCTTAGCTTGCCCGATTTGATTAACGAAGGAAATTTGGGGCTTATCAAGGCAGCCCAGCGTTTTGATGAAACACGCGGATTCAAATTCATTTCGTATGCTGTTTGGTGGATTCGCCAATCTATACTTTCGGCTTTAGCGGAACAGTCAAGGATTGTGCGTTTGCCTTTGAACCGCATAGGGACTTTGAATCGTGTAACCAAAGCCTATTCAAAATTAGAACAGGAATTTGAGCGCGCACCAAATCCCGATGAAATTGCCATGTTTTTAGATATGCCCGATGATGAAGTTCGGGATACTCTTCGCAATTCGGGAAAACATGTTTCCATGGATGCCACTTTTGGCTCTGATGAAGAAAATACCATGCACGACTTTATGAAAAGCGAAGAAAATACGGAACCCGAAGCAGAATTAATGTACCAGTCGTTGCAAACAGAAATTAACAGGGCGATATCAACTTTGACATCAAAAGAAGCGGAAGTTCTTCGTTTGTCGTTTGGTTTGAATGGGCAAGTTCCATTATCTTTGGACGAAATTGGTGAAAAATTTGATTTGACCAAGGAACGTGTTCGCCAAATCAGGGAAAAAGCCATAAAACGATTGAGAAGCAACAGTAGAAATAAAATCCTGCAAACTTATTTAGGATAAGAAAAATTTTGCCAAAACAGAAGCGGGCGGTGAAACTTTGTTTCACCGCCC
>JAVBMO010000008.1:0-6098 GCA_031552355.1 Bacteroidales bacterium
ATAGAATTGTGGAGCGGTTTAAAAACCTTGGTTCAAATAGAGAGTATAAGAATTATTAAACATAAAGAGATGAAAGAGACCCGTTATTATATCAGCGATGAAGAAGCGTTGGACGCCGCTTATTTCAATGCGTTGGTTAGAGGACATGGGGTATTGAAAACCATCTACATTGGCATTTGGATGTAACCTTTAGGGAAGATGATTGCCGGGCAAGAAAAGGCAATGCGCCTGAAAATCTTTCAACCCTGAGGAAATTGGCTCTGCAAATAATAAAGGAACAGGATAATAAGTTAAGCATTAAGAAACGAAGACTAAAAGCCGCATACGATATTGACTACTTGAAAAAGTTGGTCACATAAATTTCGTGCGTTTGCCTTGTTCCACGGCCAATTTGTCAATGAAAGAAGTTTTATTTTGCTGAAAAGAAATCTACAATTTTCAAAGCAAGCACTTCTGCCAATTTCTTTTTCGATTGAACCGTCCATCCGGCAACATGAGGCGTCAGGATTACTTTTTCGGAAGTTTTAAGGCATTCCAATGCGTTTGGGGTTAGCGTTTGGGAAAGACCATCGGCAGCCATGTTTTCATATTCTAAAACATCTAAACAAGCCCCATTTACCTTTCCGGTTTGCAAGGCTGAAACTAAATCTTCTGTGTTTACAATTTCACCACGGGCAGTATTCAGCAGAATGATGTCTTTGCCTAAAGAATTAAAAAAATGTTTGTTTGCCAAATATTTTGTTTCCTCTGTCAGAGGAAGGTGTAAGCTGATAATATCTGATTTTTGCAAAAGGATATCCAAATCTGTTTCGGTTACATAGCTTGGAGCGTAATCTTTTTTATATTTGTCATAAGCCAAAATGGAAACATCGAAAGATTGCAAACGTTTTGCAAAAGCTGCGCCCATATTTCCAAACCCGATAATGCCAACAGTTTGCCCTTTCAGTTCAAAACCCCTATTGGCTTCGCGTTGCCACAAACCTGCCCTGACTTCTTTATCGGCCAAAGCAATTTTATGAAGCAAGCAAAGCAACATGGCCATGGCATGTTCTGCCACCGCATCACGGTTTCCTTCGGGAGAATTGAGGCATACTATCCCTTTGCTGTTGGCATAAGCAACATCAATAGTTTCCATGCCGGAACCAATTCTGCCGATACATCGTAGATTCGGACACCGGTCAACAAACGCTTTGTCGATAATAAATTTGCTGCGCACAACAATTCCATCGTAATCATTTATGACATTAAGTATCTCATCAATATTATTGGCCGATAACTCGGTGCATGAAATCCCGTATTTAAGGAGTAGCTCCTTTAAAATAGGGTGCGATTTGTCAGTAAGAAGTACAGAAGGGTGTTTATGCGTTGTGAACATTATTTTACAAAGAATATCCTCAAATGCAAATTAAGAAACTCTTAATTTTTTACCGGCTTGAATAGGTTTTTTAGCGTTGATTTTGTTCAGTTTGCACAATTGCTTAACGGTTGTTCTATTCTTTTTGGCAATGGAAGCCAAGGTATCACCTCTTCTTACTGTATAGAATTTCGATTTTTTCTTGTTATATGTTGACGCAAGTTGTTTTTGTCTTTCAACAGAAGATTGGTGTTTAAACGTTTCTTTTGTCAACAACAAAGTGTCGGAAAGCAAGCAATACTTGTTGAAGTTTATCACATGTTCGGGATTTATGGCTGCCCCTAAATAACGTACTTCAAAATGTAGGTGACTTCCTCTTGACCGGCCGGTGTTTCCACCCAAACCAATTTGTTGTCCTGCTTTTACAACATCGCCCGCCTCTACATCAATGGCAGATAAATGAGCGTAAAAAGTTTCCAAACCATTTTCGTGGCGAACAACCACAAGATTTCCATAAGTTTTATTAAATTTGGCTATCCTTACGGTTCCATGGAATGCAGCTACTACAGGATCTCCGGTAGCCAAGGCAATATCTATTCCGTAATGAAAACGACGTCCTCTTGGCCCAAAGTAGGATGTAGTTCGCCCATTATACGGATGAACATAAACCTCACCTTTTCGTTTCGATGCCAAATAAAGGAAAGTAGTGTCTTGTTTTTGAGAGAAATCAAATTTAGGGTAATGGATAGCAGAGGTATCAAAACCTGCATAAAGGATGTCCGATTCATTTTCTGTTCCATTATCGGTTTCCTCATCGTCATATATATCTTCGTCTTCGTCAGGAGTTATATCATTTTCAAGGTAAATAAGCTCTATTTGTCCTTTGGGAATGTATTTCTGCGAGCCTTGCTTTGGTGTGGGTTTGTTGGATTGTGAAAAGCTGAGCATAGGGATGCAAAGCAGAAAAAGCAAGGTTAATTTTTTCATTTTAAAAGGATTAAGGTTTTTATATATGTGATTTTTATGCAAACGAAGTACAAAGGTAAATATTTTTTCTGATATTTTCAAATTGAAAACGAACTACTTCACTTAAAATCTACCCTGTTAGCAATATGGTAATGCGCTTATTTATGTTTAAAATATGAGGTGGCGTAGCCATAAATCCGGGGAAAAGCACCTTTCTTTAACAATGGGCATTCTGTCGCTGCTGAATATTTTTCTCACGATTTCTTTTAACAAAAGAGCCTGCACGCTTAATACTGTGCAGGCTCTTTTGAATAAATTGTCGATTTATTTGTGGGAAATTATCCCAAAAGTTCTTTTACCAACGAAGAAACCACTTTGTTATCAGCTTTCCCTGCAAATTCTTTTTGGGCTTCGCCCATAACTTTCCCCATGTCTTTCATAGAGGAGGCGCCCAGGTTAGTCATAATTTCCTGAAGTTTTTGTTTTACATCTTCTTCACTCATTTGTTGAGGGAGGTAGGTTTCAATGATTTTCAACTGAAATATTTCTTCCTCCAATAAATCGTCTCTCCCTTGGGATTTATAAATTTCGGCAGACTCCCTTCTTTGTTTTACAAGCCTTTGCAAGGTGCTTATTTCCAAAGATTCAGGAATATCTCCATCAGAAGTATCTTTTCCTGTTTTTATTAACAAAAGAGCCGCTTTGATAGCACGTAAGGCTTCTAAACTACGTTTATCTTTGTTTAGCATTGCAGCTTTGATATCATCATTTATTTTTATCTCTAAACTCATTTCTCTTTCCTTTTTATATTTATAAGTTCTGCAAAATTACTAAACAATTTGTTGCCAAACGTAAAAATAAAATTGCCATTTGATATAAAAATTCTGATTAGAACTTTGAATTTTACTTTGTTTTTTCAAGAAACAAACTGATTATTAAATCATCTTTTTTGTTATTTCAATTTTTTTTCTATCTTTGCAAAAATAATATCTGCAAAAACAATTGTTTTTTCAATTCTCAGTAGATAATTCCTGAAAAAGCAATTTTCCCGTGTTACATTTTATTGTTCCGTTGTTTGATACAGAAAATACAACTTTTATTTTATAATTTCCTATGTTTAATAAAAATGAACTATCGGCAAAAACTGCCGCAGAGCTTGTAGAAATTGCAAAAAGCTTGAAGATTTCCAATGCTCACAAACTAAGTCAACAAGATCTTATCTACAAAATTTTGGATTTCCAAGCAGCAAATCCAACAGCCGAGCAAATTCAATCGGAAAAAGAGGTAAAACCCAAAAGAAACAGAATCTCTTCAAAAATAGTTGTTTCAGAGCCTGTTAAACCTCAGCAATCATCTCAGGTAGCTAAGAAAAAAGAAGAAATGCCTGCCACACAAGAAACAAAGGTAGTTCCTCAAAAACCACAGCAACACGCAGTGGCAAAACCGAAGCCGGCAGTAAAACCACATCAAACGGCGAATCATCGTCCGGTTAAAAAAACAGATTCAAAACCGGTTGTTGACAAAGAATTACTTTTTGATTTGCCCGAAATTCCAACTGTGGAAAATATAGACATGGCTTTGTTGGATGATGTTTCAAACGATTTACAGGTATTTACTTCACAAGAAAACGAAACTTCTTACGAACCGAACAATATAGTTGAATCGGTAGAAGTTAAACAGGAAGAGGAAACTATCGGCAAACAACACTCTAAAGAACACGGAAAATCGCCAAGAGAGAATGCTACTCCTGCACCTCAGAAAAATAATAACGGACAACAAAAATTTGATTACCTTTTTGAAAAAGAAGGGCTTATTGAAAGCGAAGGCGTTTTGGAAATTATTCCCGATGGCTATGGCTTCTTGCGTTCGTCAGACTATAACTATTTGAATTCACCCGATGATATTTATGTATCTCAGTCACAAATAAAACTTTTTGGACTAAAAACCGGCGACACTGTAAAGGGCACCATTCGTCCGCCAAAAGAAGGCGAAAAATTCTTCCCTTTGGTAAAAGTTGATAAAATCAACGGTTTACTCCCGGAACAAGTTCGCGACCGCGTTCCTTTTGACTATCTTACACCTTTATTTCCCCAAGAAAAATTCAATCTTACAGGGCATCCGGGCGAAACCCTTTCCACAAGGGTTATCGACATGTTTGCGCCTATTGGAAAAGGGCAACGGGGTTTGATTGTGGCACAACCCAAAACAGGGAAAACCACCCTTTTGAAAGAAATTGCCAATGCCATTGCGGCCAACCATCCCGAAGTATATTTAATAGTATTGTTGATTGACGAACGCCCTGAGGAGGTTACCGATATGCAACGCTCTGTGAACGCAGAAGTGATTTCTTCCACTTTTGACGAACCTGCCGAGCGCCATGTAAAAATTGCCAATATTGTGTTGGAAAAAGCCAAACGCATGACCGAATGCGGACACGATGTGGTAATTGTGTTGGATTCTATTACTCGTTTGGCAAGGGCTTACAATACAGTAGCACCGGCTTCAGGCAAAGTACTTTCGGGTGGGGTTGAAGCCAATGCTTTGCAAAAACCCAAACGCTTCTTCGGCGCTGCACGGAATATTGAAAACGGCGGTTCTTTGACCATTATCGCCACGGCTTTGACAGAAACCGGATCCAAAATGGATGATGTGATTTTTGAAGAATTTAAAGGTACCGGCAATATGGAACTTCAATTGGACAGAAAATTGTCGAACAAACGAATTTACCCTGCTGCGGATATTATTGCTTCGAGCACACGCCGCGACGATCTTTTGTTGGACAAAGAAGTGCTTAGTCGATTGGTGATTCTTCGCAACCACCTCAATGACATGAATCCTATCGAAGCGATGGAATTTTTGAGAGACCGTATGAGATTTACAAAAAACAATGAAGAATTTCTAATATCAATGAACGGATAATGGAAGCTTTGATGTTATTGAAAGAAAATATTGAGGAATTTTGTAAAAAGCTCATTGCTTTTTACAAACCCTTGATGTTGGACGTCGAAAAACGTTCCCCAATTGCCAAATTGATGAATGCAGAGGCAGATCTAAGGCTTACATTCGATTTGGCTTTAGAAGCAAAAACGGCTGAGGATGCCCGGCAGAAATTGCAATTGGCCTACGAACAAGCTTCTTTCATTAATTCTGCATTGATAGATTTTGAAGAAGAAGATTTGGCCGATGATGCCGAACAAATTCAGGCCCTGCTTCAGGATGTATTGAATTTGAATGAAGAAGATGCAGAATAATTTTCATATTCGCAGAAAAAATTCATAGAAAATTTGACTATATAAAGTGAGAAAAAGTTCATACAAAATAATTTTATAAGTAAGAAAAAATGACAACAACCACTTGGATTATTATAGGTGTAGCAGTTTTGCTGTTAATTTATTTTATTTCGTTATACAACCGTTTGGTTAAATACCGCAACACACGCGAAAATGCTTTCGCCGACATTGATGTTCAATTAAAGCAACGCCACGATTTGATTCCACAATTAGTGGAAACCGTCCGCGGTTACATGAAACATGAAAGCGAAACGTTGATTAATGTAACAAAAGCTCGCAATGAAGCCCTTGCAGCACAATCCATTGACCAAAAAATTGATGCAGAAAACAAACTTTCAGCAGCTTTAAATGGTTTGAAAGTTACTTTGGAAGCTTATCCTGATTTAAAAGCCAGTCAAAACTTTTTGCAATTGCAAGACGAAATTTCCGATGTGGAAAATAAACTGGCTGCCGTTCGCCGCTATTTCAATTCTGCTACCAAAGAATAT
>JAVBMO010000127.1:0-3374 GCA_031552355.1 Bacteroidales bacterium
GAAGTGCAAGGATTCACGCTCAATGCAGACGGAACGGCCTCTTCTGTAAACATGCATACCTTACTTGTCGAAAAATGGATTTTGGAAAACAAACAACTTTTTCTGACAACCAAAAGCATTGGCAATCGCCAAACGTTTGAAGGTATCGATACTTTAGATATCGTAAAATTAGATGCCGACTCTTTAATTCTTTCCAACAAAGGAAATATTATATGGTGCTTGGCACGCCAAAAATAAAAAACGATTTTTTATTATAGAAAACGGGTAGTAAACTTAGATTTGCTGCCCGTTTTGTTTATTTTCTGATATTCAAAAATTGGTTGTGTTTACAAAGTATGGCTAAATTAAACGTATCCAAAATTGATATAAAAGAAGGATTTTGTTACAACGATAAAATGGAAAGTTTATTGACGTGTCTTTGTGTTTGCACAACAAAAAAGTAGGTATATGAGTACCGATCCAATAAACCCAAGCAAAGAATAAGAGTATAAAGTATGTAATTGGGAAAATTCAAGTTTGTGCAAACATGACAGTTTGAGATTATTTTGGAAGATGCTGTATTGCAAGAATGGGAACAGTTAAAAAGAAGTCGGCGATCAAACTTATTGTTACAGCATTATTCAATATTGTCTATTGATAAAATGAATTACCATTAGCACTGTTGCAGCAAAGTCCTATTAATCCACTTTTTTTGCATCATTACCAATTTTACTTTTAATTTTAAAATTTAGAACTAAATTTGTGTATCTTTGCACCTATTCCATAGGAAGAAATAAAAACATTTAAACACTTAACATTTAAAATATTATCATGAAGACCAGAACAGAATCAGATTTGCTGGGTGCCCGCGAAATCCCTGCTGAGGCATTATATGGCGTTCAAACCCTTAGAGGTATTGAAAATTTTAAAATCAGTGGAATTCTTTTAAGCGATTATCCCGCTTTTATAAAAGGATTAGCCATTACAAAATGGGGTGCTGCTGTTGCCAACGAAAAAGTAGGTATGATTACCGTTGAACAACGTGATGCTATTATTGCAGCATGTAAAGAATTGATGGAAGGAAAACATCTTGAACATTTCCCTGTGGATATGATTCAAGGCGGTGCCGGTACTTCTACCAACATGAATGCCAACGAAGTAATTGCCAATAGAGCATTGGAAATCATGGGAAAGCAAAGAGGCCAATACGAATTTTGCTCGCCTAACGATCACGTAAATGCTTCTCAATCAACCAATGATGCATATCCTACAGCATTTCATTTTGCATTATATATCAATCATATGGAATTAATCCAACATTTGGAACCTTTGATTGATTCATTAGACAAAAAGGCAAAAGAATATACCAATGTTATTAAAATGGGACGCACCCAGTTACAAGACGGTGTTCCTATGACTTTGGGACAAACTTTCCAAGCTTTTGCCGGCACTTTGAAATTTGAAGTTAAAAACTTGACCCGTGCTGCCAATGAACTTCTTACTGTAAATATGGGAGCTACGGCAATTGGTACAGGAATCTGTTCTAAACCGGGCTACAGCGAACAATGTATCAAAGCATTGCAAGATATTACAAAATGGCCTATCACATTGGCTTTGGATTTGGTTGAAGCAACTTCAGATACATCCTGTTTGGTTGGATATTCAGGTGCTTTGAAACGTCTTTGTATTAAATTAAATAAAATTTGTAACGATTTGCGTTTAATGTCTTCAGGCCCTCGTTGTGGATTGAATGAAATTTCTCTTCCTGAAATGCAACCAGGTTCTTCAATTATGCCGGGTAAAGTAAATCCTGTAATTCCGGAAGTAGTAAACCAAGTATGTTTCAAAGTAATAGGAAACGATTTGTGTGTTACTTTGGCTGCTGATGCAGCTCAATTGGAATTGAACGTTATGGAGCCTGTAATTGTACAAGCTTTGTTCGAATCTATGGATTTATTGAAAAACGCTTTCGACACATTGAAAATACTTTGTATAGATGGTATTAAAGCTAATCCTGAACGTTGCAAAGAATATGTTGAAAAAAGTATCGGTATTGTAACTGCTTTGAATCCTTATATCGGTTACAAAACTTCTACAAAAATTGCAAAAGAAGCCATGGAAACAGGAAAAGGTGTTTACGAATTGGTATTGGAACACAAACTTCTTACCAAAGACCAATTAGACACTATCCTTAGTCCGGAAAATATGATTAAACCTGTGGAATTGAAATTCTAAGAACAGTTTTAAAATAGCAAAAAAAGAGAGGCTGTCCAAAAAGGGCAGCCTCTCTTTTTTAAATTATCGCCCCTTACCTCAATTGCTTCAATTGCTCTTCAATCACTTGGATTTTTTGTTGGGCATCCTGCATTTTCTTGCGTTCTATATCTACCACTTGTGCAGGTGCCGAATTAACAAAGCGTTCGTTGGAAAGTTTCTTTTCTACTGATATCAAAAAACCTTGTGCGTATTTCAGTTCTTCTTGCAAGCGCTTAATCTCATCTTCTTTATTTACAAAACCCGACAAAGGAACATAAAATTCAGTGGTTCCTACGATAAACGAAGAGGCATTTTCTACTTTTTCGGAAACATAATCCAATTTGGAAATATTAGCTAATTTAGAAACCAAACCATCGAAAGTATCATCGGCTTTTTGGCCTTGATTTTTCTTAATGTAAAGTTCCAAACCTTCCTTTAGAGGGATGTTTTTTTCATTGCGCAGGGTTCTTATATTCACAATCACTTCTTTGGCAACTGAGAATTGATTCAAAATTTGTGTCGAAAGGCCTACTTGCTTTGGCATTTGCGCCACCATCAAACAATCTTTTTCCTCTCTTTCTGCCAGCAGATGCCAAATTTCTTCGGTAATAAAAGGCATGAATGGATGCAAAACCCTACTCAACTTTTCAAATAGGGCAAAAGCTTCTTTTTGTGTAACGGGGTCAATGGCTTGTTGGTAAGCCGGTTTAATCATTTCGAGGAACCATGAGCAAAAATCATCCCAAACGAGTTTATAGATATTCATCAGGGCTTCGCTCAGGCGGTATTTGTTTAAATTGTCTTCAATTTGTTCCAATTCCTGATTGAAATGGGTATTGAACCATTCCACGGCAATACGGTTATTTTCCGGTTGCGAAAGGGTTTCATCTACCGTCCAACCTTTGATTAAGCGTAAAGCATTCCATATTTTATTACAGAAATTACGTCCTTGCTCACAATAGGATTCATCGAAAAGCAAATCGTTTCCTGCCGGCGAAGCCAACAGCATTCCCATACGGACACCATCGGCGCCATATTTTTGCATCAATTCAATGGGATCCGGCGAATTCCCTAAGGATTTAGACATTTTGCGCCCCAATTTATCACGCACAATTCCTGTTAAATAAACGTTCTTAAAA
>JAVBMO010000150.1:0-11194 GCA_031552355.1 Bacteroidales bacterium
GGAATTGTTGCAGCTGATTATTGGAAATCATATAACGAAATAATACCGACAGAAAAATTGATACAAACAAAAGCAGAAACATATACAGTAGAAAGCTATAATGCTCAAATAAGACATTTCTTAGCCCGATTTAGAAGGAAAACAAAATGCTATTCTAAAAGCGTGGAAATGATGATTTGTTCTCTTAAATTACTTATGGCTAAACGAAATAATTTAATATCTATACAAATTTACTAACCCCTTTTTTTTGTAGTTTGAGGGCATTTATTTCTAAAAATAAAAGACTGATTTACAATCATAACAATACTCAGTTTTTTAAATAGATTAAAAATGAAATGCATTGATAATCAAGATTTTGATTTAAATTTAAACAACCTCTTAATCGACTTTGGTCGAAATTCAAATGAATTCTATTCGTTTATCCAACCTTTGAATTTTCAGGAGTTTCAACTACCATAAATTTCCATATTTTACTAATCATTTTTTGCTTTTTCAAAGAAATAAAATAAATGACATTAATCGTGTTTTATCTTTTATTTGAAGTTCCTATTTGCCATTTTCTCGATTAGTGTAGTACATCAATAATGACTTTCAATCTTGCTTTCAATGAACTTTTAGTTCAGGTTTTCAATTGACTTATAGTCGGCACTACGAATTTCATTCGCAATCCGATCAATGAACTTTCAATTGAATAGCGCTAAATCTACCCCCGTATGAGCAAGCTGGTTTGCCAAACGTAATTCAAATATATCCATTGACTCGTTAGTGAGGATTGACTATTTAATGACTACAATCTTTCTTGTAATACTTCCTTTTTCAAATTCTAATTGAAGAAAATAAACCCCCGATGTGCAATTCTTCAAAGAAATAAATTCCTGATACGAATTTGTGATTTTTCCGGAATCGACAATACGTCCTAAAATATTTTTCAAAACCCAATGACCTTTATAAGATGCATTTGATTTCAGAATCACATAATCTTTTGCCGGATTGGGATAGATTGACAAATCGAATGTTTCGGCATTTGCAGATTCTATTCCGACAGGTATTTCCTGTATTTTGTATTTACAAAGAAGCTTTTTTTCGGGGTCAAAGCTGACGCTTTTTATTTTAAATTGAGGGTTTAGTGTGAAATGCTGTATCAGTGAATCATTTTGAAAAACAATCAACGTATCTTTTTCTTCTCCGGAAAACAAAACAGGGACAGGCATTTTGAAATAGGACACGGAAGAATGAGACGGCGTTTGCTTGATAGTGAGAGCGGTTTCGAAATCCTCTTTTTGAGAAAATGTTAGTTCATAATTCGGATAGCCTTCTTTATAAATCCAGCTATCAAAAAATTCGGTTAAATCCTTTCCCGAAGTGTTTTCAAAATGTTTTTTCACATCATTTGTCGAAGCAAAGCCATGCATAAGTGTCGAATCATTTGCAAAATTCCAAATGCCTTTAAAGAATGCTGAATCCCCAATAACCCAACGTAGCATGTGAAGGACATAAGAAGCTTTTTCATAAGAAAGCCTTATATTGAAAATGCGATTCTTGTTTTGTGCGTTATAACAATAAACAGAGCCATCCGGTCTTGAAGTTACAGAGTCAATGGTATTTCTTTTCCATAAATTCCACGCAGCAGTATCTTCCCTTTCATAGAATAATCCGGTGGAATAGGTAGCAAAACCTTCATTGACCCAAATATCATTCCAAGAACTACAAGTGATCATATTGCCAAACCATTGATGCGCCAATTCATGTGTTAAAACAAAAGGAGTAAAATATCTCTTCCCTATAAAAGACATAGTTTGGTGTTCCATTCCTCCGCCAAGTATAAATTCAGCATGCCCGTATTTTTCATTTGAAAAAGGATATTTACCGTAAAGTTCTTCAAAAAGCGCCATTGCTTTTATTGTGATCGGCGTCACTTTTTTGATTGTATCCAGATCTTCGGGATAAACATAATTCAGAATTTCCAAACTGTCTCCATCAGGCCGAACGTACCAATCGCTATAAGTTTCATATTTAGATACAGCAAAAGCCGTCAGGTAAGTAGCTATTGGGTAACGATGCCGCCAATGATAGGTTTCGGTTTCTTCTGTTGAAGTTGCAGAAACAAGCACACCGTTTGACGCAACTTTATAGCCTTTGGGAGCTGTCACAATAATATCGGAAGAATCAACTTTGTCTGTCAAATCATTTTTACAAGGGAACCAAACCGCAGAATAAAAAGGCTCTGACAAGGTTCCTACTACAGTATTTCCATATTCATTCTTTTGTTGAATGAAGGATGAACTATATTTAAGATATGATGTGCTACGATAAAGAATGGTTACAGAGTCTAACTCTCCTTTTTTAAGAGGCGATGACAAAGAAATAAGAAGAGAGTCATGAATATAAGATGGATATCTAAAATTGATTTTCTCATCTCTTTGTAGAACACTGTCAACTGTTATATAAAATTCGTCCAAGTTCAAGAATAAGTTTTGAAAATTGTCTTCTGTAGCAGTAAAATAATAGGTTATTTTGCCCGACAAAGCGACAGAATTATTCAAAGTCCATTCACAACGCTGATAGACTAAATCAAATCCACGGCTTTGAGTTGAACCCGTTATTGAAATCATCAAAAACAAGAAAAAAAGAGAAGCTTTTAGAAATTTCATAATCCAGCTTGTTTAAATTTCGTTATGCAATTTACATATTTCAAGATATCGCCGCTATGCGGATTTCATAAATGCGGATTTTATGATTTGCTACAAAGATTACGCGGCTATGCCGCTTCTAAGCCACAGCGTGGCGACATCTTTGTAGAATATGTATAATGTATGATTTAAAGCAACGTAGTTGCGACATCTTTTTATTTGTGTTTATTTTATGAAAATTTAAACAACCTCTACAGAAGAAAATTCTCAATTTCTAAAAATCTGCCATTTTCAAGGCGGTAATAGCGGCTTCCACGCCTTTGTTGCCATGCTTTCCACCGGAACGTTCTTTGGCTTGTTCAAAGGTGTTGGTGGTTAGTACACCAAAAATAACCGGGATATCGTATTTCAATTCGGTTTGGATGATGCCGTGGGCTACTGCGTCGCAAATAAAATCGAAATGACGAGTTTCGCCCTGAATAACACAACCCAAACAGATAATGGCATCAAAATGGGTTTTGCGAAGCATCAGGTTGGCGCCCATGACCAATTCGTAGCTTCCCGGTACCTGTTTAATTTCAATCCGTTCCTTTTCCACGCCGTGTTGCAAAAGGGCTTCGTAAGCGCCTTCGAGCAAAGCGCCTGTAATTTCGGTGTTCCACTCGGAAACTACAATGCCGATTCTTTTATTTTTTCCGTCGCAAACAGTAGTTTTGTCGTATTCTGAAAGATTTTTTAATGCGGTTGCCATAAATAATATTGTTTTTGTAGAAAGCCTAAAACTGCTATTTTACCTTTTCTACAAGAGATTTACATTCTTTTTGATCCTTGTTGAAGGAATAGTATTGTTTATTGGTTTTGCTCGGCGCTTCAATGCCGAAATATGTTTTATCCAAATACAAACGGGTGGAACGAATGCTGTAGGTTTCAAAATCCAAAATCCATTCGGGGTCAAAGGCTTCGTATTGGAAACGGCATTCAAAATGCAAGTGTGGGCCTGTGGAACGGCCTGTGCTTCCGCCTAATCCCAAAACTTCTCCCGATTTTATTTTCTGCATCGGTTTTACATTGATTTTGGAAAGATGGCCGTAAACTGTCTCCAACCCATTGTAATGACGCACCACAATTACATTTCCATACGCGCCCAAAGGCTTTGCTACACGCACTACGCCATCGAAACAACAAAAAACGGAATCGCCTGTATTTAAACCAATATCCACGCCTCTATGCGGACGATTCCAACGCCAGCCATAATCCGAAGTTTTTTTCTTTTTAATAGGAAAAGTAAAGGGCGTTTCTCCTTTTTTCACCAAATTCAAAATAATTTCATCGGGAAGTGAATCCAAAGAACGTTCCTGAAGGCGCACTTTTTGATCCGAAAAATTGCTTTGATACCAAACAAACGAAGGCCATTTGTCCTTTTTTTCCTCAAAAAATATCCGGTCGATCAAAACACCTTCATCCACAATTAGGGGAAGATTGGCGCTATCCTGTTTTACAAAAAGTTCTGCATAGCTATTGATGGTAATATTTTTCTTTTTCTCCGTGTTTTGAGCAAACGCAGAAGAAATGAAAAGAATAGCACACACCCATACTACAGCAAAATTTTTCATAATTTGAATGATTAATTTTGAAGTTAAAAACAAGCCAACCGGCTCAGTAAATGTTGAGATTTTTTAGCATTGCAGTTTACAAAAATACAATATCTATTAGGAATTTGCAATTCAAATAAAAATAAATTTAAAGAAATTCTTTTTAATTACTGAAAACAAATATTTTAGAAACCGTTTAAGAATTATTGCCGGCTGCTTTAGCTGACGGATTTTTGAGTTATGAACAACATTTGGGGCTAAAAAGTAAAAATGTTTGGCTAAAGCTGTTTAGTTCTGTTTATATTTTAGCCCGTTGCTTAAAAGCAACGGCAATGACGGATGTTATTTGTAAATTTAAACAGTTACTTATTATTTTACAACAAAGCTGTTTTTTAACAATTGAAAGGCTTCAATCAGTCGTTCATCAATAGGTTGCAGCCACGGATATCGCTATTGTCGAACCGGCCTTCTACCGAAAACGTATTATCAGGGTACAGCGTTCCCAAATCCTGCGTGGCAATGAACGAACAAGAATAAAGGTTTGCCAAATCCACAACGCAAATACCTCCTCTTTTTCCGTCCTTGCAAAAAGCAAAGGGGTCGTTGATTTCGCGAATACGGATTTTCATCCAGGGTGGCAACTGGTAAATGCCGTTTTTGAAAGAATAAGCCTGTGAAAAAAGTTCCGTCATGCCATATTCCGAAGCAATTCCATCGACACCAAAACCTTGGCAAAGAATGCTGTGAAGCGCTTCGCGCACCATTTCTTTCCGGCGCCCTTTCATGCCTCCGGTTTCAAAAATCAATGTATTTTTCAATTGGAATTGGTGCTGTTCAACCAAATCCAACAAGGAATAGGTAACACCAAGCAAAATGATTTTTTCGTTTTGGGAGTTTAAAGTTTCCAAAAGTTGGATAAAATTCCGGTCTGCCTTTTTATAAAATCCGCTGTGGGCTTTTGGGGTTTGCTCAATCAGCTTGTTTATCATGTAGATTAACGACGAATGCTGTTGTTCCAAATAATTCGGAAGAAGCGCAAGAAAGGTGTAATCTTCAATATTGCCGAAAAAAGTTTCGAAGGTTTTCAGGAAGCTTCTTTCATAAAGTTCGTAATTCCTAAAAAAATGTTTGCTGGTATTGCTTCCCGTGGTGCCGCTGCTGGCAAAAAAAGAAAACGCCTCATTTTTGGAAAAAGAAACCACGGAATGCGTTTTAAAAAATTCAATAGGCAGAAAAGGGATTTCCGTCCAGTGATTGATTTTTTCGGCAGGGACATTTAAATGGCTTAAATAGCTTTTATAGACAAGGTTTTCCTGGGCTTGAAACCGGAAAACCTGCAAGGCCGTTTCATTAAATTCGTCTTCGTTTTGCAGGCAGAAAATTTTATCTTCAAGTTTTGGCAGGCGATTCATCATTTGTACAGGAAAAAACACGTAATTTTGTAAATTCTATTTTTCTGCAAAAATACACTTTTTACTTGGCATTCAATGCAAAGGTCGTTATCAGATAGACAATATATCATCAAAGGGATTATACTGTTCGTGGGGATTATTTTTGTCCTGCGGCTTTTCTATTTGCAGATTATCGACGGCAGCTACTTGGAAAAGGCCAACCGGAATGTGTTGCGGTTTATGGACCAATTTCCCGCCCGCGGCTTGATTTACGACCGCAACGGAAAAATGTTGGTTTACAACGAAGCCGTTTATGACTTGATGGTTACGCCCCGCCAGGTGAAAAACTTAGATACCGCTTTGCTTTGCGAACTGGTGGGAATCACTCGCGAAGATTTTTTGAAACGGATGGACAAAGCAACCGTCTATTCGCGCTATGCCCCTTCTATCTTCGAAAAGCAGATTTCCAAGGAAGATTATGCTTTGCTGCAAGAAAAATTATACCGCTTCAAAGGTTTTTATGTTCAGTCGCGTTCCATACGGAAATACCCCAAACAAGTGGCAGCACATCTTTTGGGCTATATCAGCGAGGTTCGAGAATCGGATATAGAAAAAAATCCGTCCTACAAATTAGGCGATTATATTGGGGTTAGCGGATTGGAAAAAGAATACGAAGAACAATTGAAAGGCCTCAAAGGGTCCAAAATTGTGATGGTGGATTCGCGAAACCGTGAAATGGGCAGCTTTCAGGATGGGCGCTATGATACAGCTGCCACAGCAGGCGAAAACCTGTATTCCAGTATCGATTTGGATTTGCAGGAACTGGGCGAAAAGCTGATGACCAACAAGAGAGGCAGTATTGTGGCCATAGACCCCAAAACGGGCGAAGTTTTGGCTTTGGTTTCGGCCCCTTGCTTTGACCCCAATTTATTAGTTGGCCGGGCGCGAAGCCAAAATTATCCCAAGCTGAACAGCGATATATCCCAACCGCTTTTCAACCGGGCGTTGATGGCATCCTATCCGCCGGGTTCCATTTTTAAAATTGCCCAAGCATTGGTCGCAATGGACAAAGGCGCCATTACACCCAACACAGGCTTTGGTTGCGATAAATCATTGGTGGGTTGCCACAACCACCCCAGCGCAGGGAATGTGGAAGCTGGGATTAAGATGTCGTGCAATCCTTATTTCTATCAGGTTTTTAAGCGGGTAATGTCGCAAAAGAGCCAAGAAAAAACCATGACGGCTACGGAATATAACCTTACGGCATGGCGAGAATCCATGCTGTCGTTCGGGTTCGGGCAACGCCTTCCGATAGATTTGCCCAATGTGAAACGGGGCAATATTCCCGATACAGGTTTCTATAACCGTTGGTACGGGAAAAACCGCTGGGCTTTTTCCACCATCTATTCTTTGAGTATAGGGCAAGGCGAGGTCTTGGTAATTCCGCTGCAGATGGCTAATTTTGCCGCCACGGTAGCCAACAGGGGCTATTACTATACGCCGCATTTGATTCGTTATTTCGGCAAGGATAAACTGGTGCGGTCTGAATTTTTGAAAAAACATGAATCACATATCAACAGAGAATATTTTGAGGTGGCCGTGAGAGGGATGTACGACGTGGTGAACGAACCCGGGGGAACGGGTTCTCGCGCCAAGGTGCCGGGAATTAATGTTTGCGGAAAAACAGGAACGGCAGAAAACATAGGCAAAGACCATGCGGTTTTTATTGCCTTTGCGCCTATGGAAGACCCCAAAATAGCCATTTCGGTTTATGTGGAAAATGCCGGTTTTGGGGGAACATGGGCAGCACCCATTGCCAGCCTGATGATGGAACAATATTTAAAAGGGAAAATAGAAAGGGTGGATTTGGAAAAGCAAATGATTGAAGCAGCGCCCTGCCAATCGCTTCCTTTGAAACGGTATTATTACAAAAAAACTAAAAAATAGAAATTCGGTGCGACAAACAGAAAACAGCATATTGCAAAATTTGGACTGGAAATGCATAGGTTTGTACTTGGCATTGATTTTCATAGGCATGTTAAATGTCTATTCTGTATCTTTTGACGAAGCCCATCCCAGTCTTTTTTATTTCGGTGGAACCCAAGGCAAACAACTGATTTGGATACTAATTTCCTTATTTATAGGATTTTGTATATTGCTCACCGAGCCTAGATTTTTTTCACAAACGGCGTATATTTTTTATGGGGTCGGCTTGGTTCTTTTGGTCGCGGTATTGGCTACGGCCACTGCCACAAAAGGCGCCAAATCGTGGTTTGGGATAGGGGCCTTCGGGATACAGCCTTCGGAATTTGCTAAATTTACCACATCGTTGGCTTTGGCGCGCTATTTAGGCGGTTTGGGAGTCGATTTAAAGGAAGTGCGAGTAAAGGCAATTGCTTTCGCTTTGATATTAATCCCCATGGGCTTGGTTTTTCTGCAAAATGACACCGGATCTACCTTGGTATTCTGCTCCTTGTTTTTGGTTTTGTTTCGCGAAGGCTTGTCGGGAAAACTATTGCTCTACCCTATTTTGTTAGGTTTGCTTATTATAGGTGCATACCTTTTTGGCCCGTACATTATGGGTGGCGTGGTTGTGGTGGGTTTGGCCGGTTCTTTGCTTTTTTCGCGAAAAACCAAAAAAGATATTTTAAACAGGGTGTTCTTATTGGCGTTTTTGCTGGGGATTGTTTTTGTGGCAAATCCTGTTTACGAAAAGGTTTTGGCACAACACCAAAAAGACCGTATCGATATTTTATTTGGGAAAACCGAGGACTTGAAAAAAACCGGTTACAATGTAAACCAGTCAAAAATTGCCATTGGTTCGGGCGGATTCCTAGGAAAAGGCTATTTGCAGGGAACCCAGACCCAGTATAATTTTGTGCCGGAACAATCGACCGACTTTATTTTTTGCACCATTGGCGAAGAATGGGGTTTTGTAGGTAGCGCCATTACCATTGTAGTCTATATTTTCTTTTTCATCCACCTGATTACAATGGCGGAGCGACAGCGGTCGCGCTTTGCAAGGATTTACGGCTATTGTTTAGCCAGTATTTTGTTTTTCCATTTTGCAGTGAACATCGGCATGACCATCAGCCTGTTTCCCGTAATGGGGATTCCTTTGCCGTTTATCAGCTATGGGGGGTCGTCGTTGTTGGCTTTTACCATGTTTTTGTTTGTCTTTATCCGCCAAGATGCCTCACGAAACAATTTGATATAAAAAAGGTTGTAAGGTTTGTAAGGTTTATAAGGTTGTAAGGTTTGTAAAGATAAAATGCATAAGATAAGTAGATGACCAAATACACAGCATGAGAATCATCAGACACTGCCTCTAAAGCCCCTTTGGGGTTTGGGGCCTATTTCGCGCCTTCGTGGCAAAAGAAAAAATAGCCACCAAGACACCAAGAAAAGAAATAATAATAAAAAGCTTTGCGCCTTAGAGGCTATTTAAATTTTCATGAAATAAAACACAAATAAAAAGATGTCGCAACTACGTTGCTTTTAAATCAATACATTCATATTTTACAAAGATGTCGCCACGCTGTGGCTTAAAAGCGGCAGAGCCGCGTAATCTTTGTAGTAAATCATAAAATCCACGTTTATGAAAGCCGCATAGCGGCGATATCTTGAAATATGTAAATTGCATAACGAAATTTAAACAACCTCTTAGAGCCCTCGTGGCAAAAATAAGGAGCAAAGGCACGAAGAAAAACGATAAATAAAATTTAAACTGACATTAAAAAACTTGTTTTATTATGAATTTACTTGTTCAAATTATTATAGTAACCATTCCGCCTTGCATTGTGGCGGCTTTGTCGTATTTTCTAATCCGCAATTTCCTGGGAAACGACCAAAAGAAAAAACTGTTGGAAATGCAGCAAGAAAAAAGCAAAGAAACTCAAAAGGTATTGCTGCCACTGAGATTGCAGGCCTACGAACGTTTGGCTTTGTTTTTGGAACGCATTCACCCGAATAATTTGCTGTTGAGAAGTTTTTCGGCAGGAATGGGCCTGCGTGATTTGCAGGTGGCCATGACGCAAAGCATCCGCGACGAGTTTGAGCACAACCTTTCGCAACAGATTTATATTTCGCCGGAATTGTGGCACCATATCAAGTCGGCCAAGGAAGAAATGATAAACCTGATTAATTCTTCGGCTTTCGAAAGTGCAGAAAAAGCCGACCCTACCGCTTTGGCAGCAAAAATATTCCAGCTTTCGGCACAAAACCAATTGCCTTGCGAATGGGCTTTGGACATGTTGAAAAAAGAATTCTCAGACTTGATTTAATGGAGAATTGAAAGTTGAACAGCCCTTTTAAATTGAGAATTGAAAATGAAACAGCAAAAAACCTGTGTAATCTGTGCCTTTGTGGTTCTTCGGCTGTTTGATTCCTGATTCCTAATTAGCACTGGTGCGTTCACAGCCATCCGAAAGTTAAAAAAAAGCCTACATAAAAAGACCTAATTTAGTTGCGTCAAAAAAACAACATAAGATGTAATTACACAGGCGCAGCAAAAATAACAAAAGACCGGTATTCCGACAAATTTTAGATTTAATACCCCTTCCAATTTTTCGTTCGGTTGTCAACCAACACAAAAGCGATAAAGGCTGCCATAAATACAAGACCTTCGACCAATCAGTCGCTCTAACTTTCGGACAGCTGGCAAAATGCTATACATTATCTGATATAAGTTGTTGATTACCAATAAGCACGACACAGTTAAGCGATTTAGGAATAACCCAAAATCCCTCCAGATCAACCATGAGCGACGGCAATAAAAACAGGTCATACAAAGTATTTGAAAGCCTTTATTATCGCTTGCTGAACCATTACGGACATACGTTAAAAACCCGCCATCAATCCCATATCATCAAAGAAATCAAAGACAAAATCATCAAACTTATCGACAGTACGGTCATAAGCTTATGTTTGAGCCTTTTTGACTGGGTAACGTTTCGGATGAAAATACACACCATTTTAGAAGACGCATTGGCATTGCCTTGCTTGATTAATATAACCCAAGGTAATGTGGCAGACAGCAAAGGACTGTCCGAACCTGTGTTCGACAAAGGGACTATTGTTGTAGAAGACAGGGCTCACCTGATAATCAATAGGGATACGCATAAATCTTAGCCAGTCTAAACAGGAAAACTTCACATCAACAACTCCTATGATAGCCGCCCTAAATGCTTTATTTTTGCATTGAATGATTCTGCAGCAGCATTAGATGAACCGTTGTTGTAAAAGTTAAATATGTCGTAAAAGGTTGCTGCAATCACATTGAATGAGTGAAACCCAGCCTCCACCACCTGGTTATACCATTTAGAGGTTGTTTAAATTTAAATCAAGATCCTGATTATCAATATATTTTATTTTTAATCTATTTAAAAAACTGAGTATTGTTATGATTGTAAATCAGTCTTTTATTTTTAGAACTCAACACCTTTGGATTTTCAATCCAAAGGTTGGATAAACGAATAGAATTCGTTTGAGTTTCGACTAAAGTCGATTCAAAAGGATAAACTAAAGTTCATTGAAATTATTCGAGAATGAAATTCTCATTTGAATTGGGATGATCACCATG
>JAVBMO010000057.1:0-3079 GCA_031552355.1 Bacteroidales bacterium
TCTTGAGCTTCTAGCGGTCCGGACGGGACTCGAACCCGCGACCCCATGCGTGACAGGCATGTATTCTAACCAACTGAACTACCGAACCAGGTCTTTTGCTTGAAAAGCGAATGCAAAGGTACAACTATTTTTGATATTACAAAAACTTTTTTCATAAAAAACAACTTTTTTAAAAGACATATTGTCTAACTATTTGAATGCGTTTATACTTTTAAAACAAAAAAACTTTTTTTCTATTCAGAGAAAAGGTGTAACTTTGCAAAACGAAACCATAAAGGGGTTGACTGGCTTTGACAGCAAGCCTGGTGGATACGTAAGCATGCAGGCTCACACGGCAAAAGCCTTAACCATGGTCGTAAAACAATAATTGGCGAAAATAATTACGCTCTTGCTGCTTGATCGAATCATAGTAGATTAGCTTCGTTCATCTCAAGGAGGTGAAGCAGGACATCACCCAAAAGCTCTGTCTTCGAAGCGTTTGAAAAGGTGGTGCTCGTATATCGGAGATATGGCATTTGATGCTTTGGCAAATGCAAGAACTTTAAAAGATAAGGAATAAATAGGGTGTTTATGCCCGGTTTATTCACGAAAATTAATCATAAACTAAGCATGTAGAAAGCTTATGCATTACTTGTTTGGACCGGGGTTCGATTCCCCGCAACTCCACAATTAACATTGCATTGGCAATTTTGAAATTTCTAAGAAATTCGATTTATCGTTTTCAAAGTTTTCAATTTTGTGCAATATAATAACGTAATAAATGTCTAATCCAAAAGAAAATCTGATGGAAAAGAGAATTGGAACCATATCTATTTTTGTGGGTAAAAATGCCGACAAAACCTCTGTAAATGATCTTTTATCTTCTTTTTCGCCATTAATTTTGGCACGTCAAGGACTCCCTTTCAGAGAAAAAGAATTGTCTATTATTTGCCTTATTGTCGAAGGTGAATCTGATGTTATCAATCAACTTTCAGGAAAGCTTGGACGGCTTTCCGATGTAGAAGTAAAAACCGTTTTACTGAAACAATAGAGCTGTTATTTTCTTTTTAGAATTACAACTATTACAACACATAAAATTACAAACAAATGAAAAGCAAAGATTTTATTGACAGGGAAAAACTATACAAGCTCGTCAAAAAGGAAACACCCTCAGCAGGCGAATTGGATTATATCCTGACAAAAGCGCTTGAATTAAAAGGATTGAATTTGGAAGACGTAGCTTCTTTGTTACGAATTGAAAAACAAGAAGATGTGGATAGAATTTTGGAAACGGCACACAAAGTCAAAGAAGATATTTACGGAAAACGTTTGGTGCTTTTTGCACCGGTTTATACGGGGAATGTCTGCGTAAACGATTGTGAATACTGTGCTTTCCGTGTAACCAACAAACAACTGAAACGTAAAATTCTTAACCTTTCGGAAATAGAAGAAGAAACCCGTTCGCTTTTGCGCGAAGGACATAAACGCATTTTGCTTATCTGCGGCGAAACGCCACGAAATGACATTGATTATATCTGCAATGCTATTCAGAAAGTTTATTCCGTAAAAGAAGACAAACATACCGTGAAGCGGATCAATGTGGAGTTGGCGCCCATGTCTGTTGAGGATTTCCGTAAATTGAAAGAGCAAAAAATAGGCACTTACGTTTGTTTTCAAGAAACTTACGACAAAGAGCTTTATAAAGCCTATCACCCTGCCGGAACACCCAAGGCTGATTTTGAAAACCGTTTATTGGTAATGGACAGGGCAATGGAAGCCGGTATCGACGATGTGGGTTTGGGAGTTTTGTTTGGTTTGGCCGATTATCGTTTTGAAGTTTTAGCATTGATGGAGCATGCTCGCCATTTGGAAGAACATTTTGGTTGTGGGCCTCATACCATTAGTTTCCCACGTATTGAACCGGCCGATGGTGCTCCTTTAACAGAAAACATTCCTCATCCTTTGGATGACAAAAATTTCATGAAAATTATAGCCATCATTCGTTTAGCATTGCCTTATACAGGAATTATTTTGAGTACGCGCGAAAAAGATGAAATGCGCACCGCTTTGTTCAATTATGGGGTAAGCCAAATTTCTGCGGGTTCAAGAACCAATCCCGGCGCTTATTCCGAAGAAGATTCTGCCGACAGTGGAAGCCAATTTTCTTTAGGCGACCACCGTACTTTAGACGAAGTTATTCTGAGTATGGAAGAAAGTGGCTATATTCCTTCGTTTTGTACCGGTTGTTATCGCAAAGGGCGCGTTGGAAAAGATTTTATGGACTTGGCAAAACCCGGTTTAATCAAACATTTTTGCCTGCCGAATGCGTTGTTTTCTTTCCGTGAATATTTAGATGATTTTGCTTCGCCTGAAGTCCGAGAAAAAGGATTGAAACTTATTGAAAAAATCACCAAAGAAGCTGTCGAAGACAAACAAAAGGAAAAGGTTCAGGAAAAACTGGAACAAATAGCACACGGTGAAAGAGATATGTATATGTAAAGAGAGCCACAGAGAAATTTTGAATTCAGAATTTTGAATTTTAAATTGAACAACTGGAGAATACAGAGGTATTTTGCCGAAAGTAAAATCGAAAAAATTCTTGAACAAACCTAACAGATTTCAAAAATCTGTTAGGTTTTAATATTTTCAGAATTGACATTTTTGCCACAAAGACACATAGGCTGCTCAATATATTCATTGTTCATTAAAGAAGCCCTGTCGGAAAAAGGTGTTGCTCAGCGACAAAATATCTTCAATTTTGCATTTTCAATTCTCCATTAAATACGAATTTTGTTAATTAGCCTTTTTTTTGTAGTTTTGTATCAACAGTTTTCTACAAAAAAAATAAGTTAACGCAATGAATTTGAAACCTATTTTGGGGATTTGCTTGATAAGCCTCTCCATTCTTTCAGCATGCAAAAACGGAAATCAAAGCGATTCCCAATCCAACGCTAAAACCCTGATTGAAAAGCCCACCTTAGACCTTTCCGGCAAAAGGCTTACGCCTGAAATCCTGTGGGGAATGGGAAAATTAACGGAATTTGCTGTTTCGCCCGACGGAAACGAAGTGATTTACGCTGTTTCTTACTACAACATAGAA
>JAVBMO010000019.1:0-14294 GCA_031552355.1 Bacteroidales bacterium
ATGTAACAATCCTGAATGGACTATTCAGATTTATTTCCTGCAATTAAAGGTTCTACTTCGATAATGCTTGCCGACATTAATAATGCTCCAGCTAAACTCATCCAAGAATTTAGAAAAACTACAGGTAAGCCTCTTTTAAAAGGTGCTTATGTGGAAGAATCATTCTATGTTGGTGATAACCAATTGGACGCATTGGTAAATATCAAATCAAAAAACGAACTTATTGGCGAAATTATCGGTATGCTTCAATCACCCGTTCAAAATGTTATTTCTGCATTGGGTTCTGGAGGCAATACTATCGCCGGTGTTGTTAAAACATTATCGGAAAGAGCATAATGGTATATAATACCACAAAAAATTAAAATTAAAAATTATTGTACAATCAAATTAAAAATTAAATACAATGGCAGATTTAAAAGCTTTTGCAGAACAATTAGTTAATCTAACAGTAAAAGAAGTAAAAGAATTAGCTGATATCTTAAAAGAAGAATATGGTATCGAACCAGCAGCAGCGGCAGTTGCAGTAGCAGCAGGTCCTGCAGCAGGTGGTGGTGCAGCAGCAGAAGAAGAAAAAACATCTTTCGATGTTATTTTGAAAGCTGGTGGTGCTAATAAATTAGCTGTAGTAAAATTAGTAAAAGACTTAGTAAGTCTTGGTTTGAAAGAAGCTAAAGAATTAGTTGACGCAGCACCAAAACCGTTGAAAGAAGGTGCAACCAAAGACGAAGCCGAAGCTTTGAAAAAAGCATTGGAAGAAGCTGGTGCAGAAGTTGAAGTTAAGTAATACGAATATTTCGTTAACTTTTTGAGGAATAGGGTTCTCGATACTTCGGGAACCTATTCCTTGTTTCTGTTTTGATAGTTTCTCTTTCTTTTAACTTAAAACCTTTATATACCTTGGCACAAAATAAATCCACCATTGTAAATTTTGCATCTGCGCGCCAAATCGATTATCCAGACTTTTTGGATATTCAGTTAAAATCTTTTCAAGATTTTTTCCAAATCGAAACAAACCCCGAAAATCGTGTAAATGAAGGGTTGTATAAAGTTTTCAATGAAAACTTCCCTATTGCAGATGCCCGCAATAATTTCGTTTTAGAGTTTTTAGATTATTTTATAGATCCGCCTCGCTACACCATCGAAGAGTGTATTGAAAGAGGTTTGACCTATAGTGTTCCGTTAAAAGCAAAATTAAAACTCTATTGCACCGACCCGGAACATGAAGATTTTGAAACCATCATTCAAGATGTATATTTGGGAATGATTCCCTATATGACACCCAAAGGTACTTTTGTTATCAATGGTGCCGAACGTGTAGTTGTATCTCAGTTGCATCGTTCGCCGGGTGTGTTTTTCGGTACCAGTTTCCATACAAACGGTACTCAACTTTTTTCGGCACGTATTATTCCTTTTAAAGGATCGTGGATGGAATTTACTACGGATATAAACAATGTAATGTATGCTTACATTGACCGTAAGAAAAAATTACCTATCACCACTTTGTTGCGTGCTATTGGTTATGAAACCGATAAAGATATTTTAGAAATATTCAACCTTGCAGAAGAGGTAAAAGTAAATAAAACTTCCTTGAAAAAGATTTTGGGAAGAAAATTAGCTGCAAGGGTTGTAGAATCATGGATAGAAGATTTCGTTGATGAAGATACCGGCGAGGTGGTTTCTATCGAAAGAACCAACGTTCTTATCGACCGTGAAACCGAATTGACCCAAGAACATTTGGATTTGATCTTGGATGCCGGCGTAAAAACAGTGCTTTTGCACAATGAAGTGGCCGATTCAACGGACTATTCAGTAATTTTTAATACGTTACAAAAAGACGCAGCTAACAATGCCAAGGAAGCTGTTGAATTTATATACCGCCAGTTGCGTAGTGCCGAACCACCCGATGAAGAAACGGCCCGTGGAATTATCGAAAAGTTGTTCTTCTCGGATAAACGCTACGACTTGGGCGATGTGGGACGTTACAGAGTAAATACAAAATTGAAATTAGACGTTCCTGAAGATGTAAAAGTTTTAACAAAAGAAGATATTATTTCCATCATTAAACATTTGGTGGAATTGATTAACGACAAAGCCGAAGTGGATGATATCGACCACTTGAGCAACCGTCGTGTGAGAACTGTAGGCGAACAGCTTTATGCTCAATTCGGCGTGGGTTTGGCTCGTATGGCACGTACCATTCGTGAACGTATGAATGTGCGTGATAACGAGGTGTTTACACCGACCGATTTGATTAATGCTAAGACTTTGTCTTCGGTAATCAATACGTTCTTTGGAACCAACCAGCTTTCGCAATTTATGGATCAAACCAATCCTTTGGCGGAAATTACGCACAAACGTCGTATTTCGGCTTTGGGACCCGGAGGTCTTTCTCGCGAACGTGCAGGTTTCGAGGTGCGTGACGTTCACTACACTCACTACGGACGTTTGTGTACGATTGAAACACCTGAAGGGCCGAATATCGGTTTGATTTCATCTCTTTGCGTTTATGCAAAAATCAATCGTTTAGGATTTATAGAAACGCCTTATCAGCGCGTTGTTGATGGTAAGGTTCAATTGAGCGAAGAACCTACTTATTTGAGCGCGGAAGCAGAGGAAGATAAAGTGGTGGCTCAAGCAAGTACTGCTTTGAAAGAAGACGGAGAAATTATTGGAAGAGCAAAAGCTCGTCACTTTGCAGATTTCCCTGTGGTTCCCAAAGAAGAAGTGGACTTGATAGATATTGCTTCGAACCAAATTGCCTCTATTGCAGCTTCATTGATTCCTTTCTTGGAACATGATGATGCTAACCGTGCTTTGATGGGATCGAACATGATGCGTCAAGCAGTGCCATTATTGAATCCTGAGATTCCATTGGTAGGAACCGGCATCGAAAAATCGGTAGCACGCGATTCTCGTGTGTTGATTAATGCCGAAAACGATGGAGTGGTAGAATATGTTGATGCCACACAAATTGTAATCCGTCATGCACGTGGCGAAAAGGAACGTTTGGTAAGCTTCGACGAAGATGTGAAAACATACAGATTGACGAAATTCCAACGTACCAACCAAAACACAACAATCAATCTTCGCCCGATTGTTCGCAAAGGCGACAAAGTGAAAAAAGGCCAAGTGTTGTGCGAGGGTTATGCTACAAAAGACGGAGAATTGGCTATTGGACGTAACTTGATGGTAGCGTTCATGCCTTGGAAAGGTTATAACTTTGAGGATGCGATTGTAATTTCCGAAAAAGTGGTAAAAGAAGATATTTTTACTTCTGTCCACATTGAAGAATTTACGCTTGAAGTGCGTGGAACTAAACGTGGAAATGAGGAATTGACTCGCGATATTCCAAATGTGAGCAGCGATGTTACAAAAGATTTGGACGAAAACGGTATGATTCGCATTGGCGCCGAAGTAAAAGAAGGCGACATTCTGATTGGTAAAATTACTCCGAAAGGGGAATCAGACCCAACTCCGGAAGAAAAATTGTTGCGCGCTATCTTTGGCGACAAAGCCGGCGACGTAAAAGATGCTTCTTTGAAAGTACCACCTTCCATTCAAGGGGTTGTTATCGACAAGAAATTGTTCTCACGTATAGTAAAAGATAAAAAAGCAAGGTCGAAAGACAAGGATATTTTGGCTTCTTTGGAAATGGATTTCAATGTTGAAGCCGAAGACTTGAAAACCAAGTTGATTGACAAATTGCTTATTATTTTGAGCGGTAAAGTTTCTCAAGGAATTTACAATAATTTCAAAGAAGAAGTTTTGCCTAAAAAAGTAAAATTCACTCAAAAATTATTAAGCTCGGTGGATTATTTGAATGTAAATCCTAACAAATGGACTACAGACAAAGAAACCAACGACATGATAAAAGTCTTGATAAATAACTATCATATTATTTATCGTGAAATTTTGGGTCGCTATTCCCGTAAGAAATTCATTGCCACAGTGGGCGATGACCTTCCTGCAGGAATTGTACAAATGGCAAAAGTATATGTTGCAAAAAAACGTAAGTTGAAAGTAGGGGATAAGATGGCGGGACGTCACGGAAATAAAGGGATTGTTGCCAAAATAGTTCGTGAAGAAGACATGCCTTTCTTGGAAGATGGAACTCCGGTTGATGTTGTGTTGAACCCACTTGGGGTACCTTCACGGATGAACTTGGGACAAATCTACGAAACCATTTTAGGATGGGCAGGAAAGAAACTCAACATGCGTTTCCAAACCCCAATTTTCGATGGAGCTTCATTGGAACAAATCAATGAATACATGGAAAAAGCAGGCCTTCCCGCAAACGGAAGAACTTATTTGTGCGATGGTGAAACCGGCGAACGTTTTGACCAACCGGCAACTGTAGGTTATATCTACATGTTGAAACTTCACCACATGATTGACGATAAGATGCATGCCCGTTCCATTGGACCTTACTCCTTGATTACGCAACAACCTCTTGGAGGTAAAGCCCAATTTGGGGGACAACGTTTCGGGGAAATGGAGGTTTGGGCTATCGAAGCCTTCGGTGCTGCCAATATTTTGCAAGAAATTTTGACTGTAAAATCCGATGATGTGGTAGGTAGAGCAAAGGCTTACGAAGCAATTGTAAAAGGTGACAATATGCCGGCACCCGGAATTCCGGAATCATTTAATGTTTTAGTACACGAATTGCGTGGCTTAGGTTTGGAAATAACTTTTGAATAGTTAACCTGAGCCGAAAATCAATTCACTTTAGTTAAATCATTAACATTAAATCAAATGGCTTTTAAAAAAGAAACAATAATAAAAAACGATTTTAATTCAATCACTGTCAGCTTGGCTTCTCCGGAATCAATTTTGGAGCGCTCAAGAGGCGAAGTGGTGAAACCCGAAACCATCAACTACAGAACCTACAAACCCGAAAGAGACGGTTTGTTCTGCGAAAGAATTTTCGGCCCTGTGAAAGACTGGGAATGTCATTGCGGAAAATACAAACGTATTCGTTATAAAGGTATTGTCTGCGACCGTTGTGGGGTGGAAGTAACCGAAAAGAAAGTGAGAAGAGAACGCATGGGACACATTCAATTGACTGTACCTGTGGCTCATATTTGGTTTTTCCGTTCGCTCCCTAATAAAATAGGTACTTTGTTGAACATTCAAAGTAAAAAATTGGAGCAAATCATTTATTATGAAAAGTATGTTGTTATTCAACCCGGAGTAAAGGATGTTGATGGCGTTTCTCAAAACGATTTGCTTACCGAAGAAGAATACTTCAATATTATGGATTCTCTTCCTGCTGAAAATCAGTTGTTACCGGAAGAAGATCCTAATAAATTCATCGCGAAGATGGGTGCGGAAGCATTGTACGATTTGTTGAAAAAATTAGATTTGGATCAATTGTCGTATGATTTGCGCCACAAAGCCAATCAGGAAACCTCAGTTCAACGTAAGCAAGAAGCTTTGAAACGTTTGAATGTGGTGGAATCTTTCCGCGAAGCGAGAACTCGCATGGAAAATAAACCTGAATGGATGATAACCAAAGTGGTTCCTGTAATTCCACCGGAATTGAGACCTTTGGTGCCATTGGATGGCGGTCGTTTTGCTACTTCGGATTTGAATGAATTGTACCGTCGTGTGATTATCCGTAACAACCGTTTGAAACGTTTGATAGAAATCAAAGCGCCAGATGTGATTATGCGTAACGAAAAACGTATGTTACAAGAGGCTGTGGATTCGTTGTTCGACAACTCACGCAAGGTAAGTTCGGTAAAAACAGAATCGAACCGCGCATTGAAATCTTTATCCGACAGTTTGAAAGGGAAACAAGGTCGTTTCCGTCAAAACTTATTGGGTAAACGTGTGGATTATTCAGGCCGTTCCGTAATTGTGGTAGGCCCCGATTTGAAGTTGCACGAATGCGGTTTGCCTAAAGATATGGCTTCGGAATTATTCAAACCCTTTATCATCCGCAAAATGTTGGAAAGAGGGATTGTGAAAACCGTAAAATCGGCTAAAAAAGCAGTAGATAGAAAAGACCCTGTCGTATGGGAAATTCTTGAAAATATATTGAAGGGCCATCCTGTGATGCTTAACCGTGCGCCTACGTTGCACCGTTTGGGTATTCAGGCTTTTCAACCTAAATTGGTAGAAGGAAAGGCCATCCGTTTGCACCCATTGGTTTGTACTGCGTTCAACGCCGACTTCGACGGTGACCAAATGGCCGTTCACGTTCCACTTGGAAATGCGGCAGTTTTGGAAGCCCAATTATTGATGTTGGCTTCGCACAACATTTTGAACCCTGCAAATGGCGCGCCTATCACGGTTCCTTCGCAAGACATGGTTTTGGGCCTTTATTACATGACCAAAGGCAGAAAATCAACTTCCAACCACGTTATGAAAGGACAAGGAATGTCTTTCTACTCGCCGGAAGAAGTAATCATTGCCCACAATGAAAAAAGGGTAGATTTGCATGCTTGGATAAAAGTAAGAATTACAACTGAAACCGAAGAGGGCGAAAAAACAGAATTGAAGGAAACTACTGTTGGGCGTGTATTATTCAACCAAGTGGTTCCTAAAGAATTCGGCTATATCAATGAACTTTTGGATAAAAAATCTTTGAGAGATTTGATTGGCGCCATTTTGAAAAAAACAGGCACAGCCAAAACAGCCAAATTCTTGGACGATATCAAAGGTTTAGGTTATAGAATGGCGTTTAAGGGAGGTTTGTCGTTCAACATGGGCGACGTAATTGTTCCTGAAGAAAAAGAATCGTTGATTTCTCAAGCCAATGAAGAAGTGGAAGAAGTAATGGCCAACTATTCAATGGGTTTGATTACAAACAACGAACGTTACAATCAGATTATCGATATTTGGACACATACCAACTCATTGCTGACACAAACGGTAATGAAACAATTGGCCGAAGACCGTCAAGGATTCAACCCTGTTTACATGATGTTGGATTCAGGTGCGCGGGGTTCTAAAGAACAGATTCGCCAGCTTTCAGGGATGCGGGGTTTGATGGCAAAACCGCAAAAATCCGGCGCTACAGGTGGTGAAATTATTGAAAACCCCATCTTGTCGAACTTTAAAGAAGGGCTTTCGGTTTTGGAATACTTTATTTCAACCCACGGTGCTCGTAAAGGTTTGGCGGATACCGCTTTGAAAACAGCCGATGCCGGTTATTTGACCCGTCGTTTGGTGGATGTGGCTCAAGATGTAATTATTTCGGAAGAAGACTGCGGAACATTGCGTGGTTTGCCGACAACTGCTTTGAAGAAAAATGAAGAAGTGGTTCAAACGCTTTCCGAAAGAATTTTAGGACGTACCAGTGTTCACGATATTTATCATCCTCAAACAGGCAATTTAATTGCTGCTGCTGGGGCTGAGTTGACGGAAGAAATTTGTGCGGAAATAGAAAATTCACCTATCGAAGAAGTTGAAATCCGTTCGGTATTGACTTGCGAATCGAAACAAGGTGTATGTGCTAGATGTTACGGACGTAACTTGGCCAGCGGACGAATGGTTCAAAAAGGCGAAGCAGTGGGCGTAATTGCCGCACAATCAATTGGTGAGCCGGGAACACAGCTGACACTTCGTACCTTCCACGTTGGGGGGGTTGCAGGTGGAAACATTGGTTCTAACTCAAAAATTCAAGCAAAATACGAAGGTATTTTGGAAATTGATGAATTGCGTGCCGTTTCTTACACAAATCAAAGCAACGAAACTTACGATGTAGTGATTGGCCGTTCGGCAGAAATGCGTATTGTGGATGCCAACACAGGCATTGTTCTTGCTTCTGCATTGCTTCCTTATGGTGCCAACTTGTACAAAAAACAAGGTTCGTTGATTAAAAAAGACGATATTATTGCGGACTGGGATCCATACAATGCGGTAATTATTTCTGAAATTTCGGGTGCTGTTTCGTATTCCGATATTTTGGAAGGTATTACTTACCGTATTGAATCTGACGACCAAACAGGTTTGCAAGACAAAGTGATTATAGAGTCACGCCAAAAGGCGAAAAACCCTGCCATGAATATTCTTTCGGCAAGTGGCGAAGTCATTAAAATTTATGACATTCCTGTTGGATCGCATTTGATGGTGGATGACGGAACAAAAATCAAAACAGGGGATGTTTTGGTAAAAATTCCTCGTTCGTTTGGAAAAACAGGCGATATCACGGGCGGTTTGCCGCGTGTAACAGAATTGTTCGAAGCGCGTAATCCTTCAGATCCGGCTGTTGTAGCAGAAATCGACGGTATTGTTTCTATCAGCAAAAAATTGAAACGTAACCACCGTGAAGTAACCGTTACATCTAAATTGGGCGAACGCCGCGTTTATTTGATTCCTACTTCAAAACAAATTTTGGCTCAGGAAAACGACTACGTAAAATCAGGAACTCCGCTTTCAGAAGGTGCTACTACGCCTGCCGATATTTTGGCAATCAAAGGGCCTATGAAAGTTCAAGAATATATTGTGAACGAAATTCAAGAGGTTTACCGTTTGCAAGGTGTAAAAATCAACGACAAACATTTCGAAGTAATTGTTCGTCAGATGATGCGTAAGTTGGAAGTGGACGATCCGGGCGATACAAAATTCTTGGAAGGCGAATTGGTAAACAAAATAGATTTCACCGAAGTAAACGACGAAATTTACGGAATGAAAGTGGTGGAAGACTGTGGCGATTCTGAGAACTTGAAAAACGGACAATTGATTACGGCTCGTAGATTGAGAGATGAAAACTCTATCTTGAAACGTAAAGACAAACAATTGTGTGTGGCAAGAGATGCCAAACCTGCAACGGCTTCGCAAGTGTTGCAAGGGATTACAAAGGCTTCTTTGCAAACGAAGAGTTTCTTGTCTGCAGCTTCGTTCCAGGAAACCACAAAAGTATTGACCGATGCTGCTATTCTTGCTAAACGCGATGGTTTGCAAGGATTGAAAGAAAGCGTTATTGTCGGACAACACTTGATTCCTGCCGGTACGGGCCTTTCTGAATACAAAAATGCTTTTGTGGCAAACAAAGAAGAATTGCAAAATTTGACTGTTGCCACTTCAAAGAAAAAGCAACAACAAGCTTAATCAATAATTTAAAGGAGTTACAGTTTTTATAGCTGTAATTCCTTTTATTTTAAATATATGCAAGATAAAAAACAAAATAACCAATTAGATATAGAATTGACGCCTGAAGTAGCTGACGGCATTTATTCCAATTTGGCAATCATATCTCACTCTCACGCAGAATTTATTGTGGATTTTGTAAAAGTGATGCCCGGAATGCCAAAAGCCAATGTAAAATCTAGAATTATTTTGGCGCCTCAGCATGCCAAACGTTTGTTGGCGGCTTTGCACGACAATATTGAAAAATTTGAATCTGTTTATGGCGAAATAAAAGAAACTGAACCTGCACAAGGAATTCCGTTTAGTATGCCTTTGGGCGAAGCCTAAAAGAACGTTTTAAAAATAGTTTATAAAACTTTTATTTGGCAAAAGAAAAAATTTTGCCAAGTGTGAAGTGATAATTTCATTCCCAAACCCAATAGCGTAAAATTTATGCTGAGCAGACATTTTCTTCGGGCTAAAGCGCTACAAAGCCTTTATGCAGTGGCTCTTACGGACTCGAACGATTTGCGTAAAACCGAACAAACTTTATTAAATAACATAAGCAAATTGTACGATTTGTTTATATATCAGCTTTCTTCTTTGACGGCGCTTTTGAATTTTGCAGAAAAAAGTATTGAAGAAGGAAAGCAAAAATATTTCCCAACAGAAGAGGAAAAAAATCCCGATTTGCGTTTTGTGCAAAACAGGGTAGGGGAACAGTTAGCGAATAACCACCAATTCCAAAAAGATGTATTGCGCCTGAAAATCAATTGGCAACATGAAGAAGATATGTTTCGGATTGTGTATGGCAATTTTAAAAATACAGAAGCCTATCGTTCATTTATGACATTGGAAAAAGTAACTTATGCCGATGAACAGCAAGTTATGTTATCTCTTTTCAAGGAATTGATGAACTATGAACCCATGGAAGCTTTTTTTACGGAAAAAAATCTGTTGTGGGAAGAAGATTATTACCAAATTGCCCAGTTAGCCTATAAAGCCTTGAAAGAATTGTCGGAAGAATTTGGCGAAGAGGATTGTTTGCCGCGTTTTTTTGAACCGAATGAAGAGGGCGAAGCCAATGAAGACAAACAATTTGTTGTGGATTTATTGCGCAAAACGGTTCTTCACAATGAGGAATATGAGGAATTGATTAAAAAGCGTTTGGAAAATTGGACTTTCGACAGGATTGCCCTCTTGGACTTGATAATTTTGAAAATGGCCTTGACGGAATTTTTACATTTTTCGTCTATTCCGGTAAAAGTTACTATAAATGAGTATGTTGAATTGGCAAAAGAATTCAGCACAAGTAAAAGCAAAATATTTGTCAATGGATTGTTAGACAAACTTATTGTAGATTTACGGGTAAGCGGGCAACTTAAAAAAATGGGGCGCGGCCTGATTACCGATTCAAGGTACGACAGGGAAGATGACGAATTGAATAGCGAAGAATAATAGCAGTTTACAGCAGGCCTTTGTCTGCAAAACTGAAGTATTGCTTATTTTCTCCAACGATAATGTGATCTAAGAGGCGGATATTGAGAAGATTTCCGGCCTCTTTTATTTTTTTAGTGATTTCAATATCTGCATTTCCCGGCTCTGTTTTTCCCGATGGATGATTGTGTGCCAAAATAATAGAGGTGGCATTCTGCTCCAAGGCAAGTTTAAAAATTTTACGTGGGTCGGCAACACTTTCAGAAAGCCCACCGGTGCTGATACAACATTTTTTAAGGATTTTGTTGCCATTGCTTAAAAACAAAACCCAGATTTCTTCATAAGGTAAATCTGCAAGTTGATCATAAAGAGCCAGAAATGCATCTTCACTGCTTTGAATTTTGGTGCGTTCCATGCTTTGGGCGTGTAATCTTCTGTGTCCGAGTTCCAATGCTGCCAAAATGCTGATGGCTTTTGCTTGGCCGATTCCATTGAAATTTTTGGTCAATTCGGCAATGGAAAGATTGGAAAGTTCAACCAAATTGTCATCAACCGACGAAAGTATCCTTCGGGAAAGTTCAACAGCGGATTCTTTTGTATTGCCCGATCCTATTAAAATAGCCAAAAGTTCGGCGTTACTGAGTGTATTTTTTCCTTTCGAAACTAATTTTTCCCTCGGACGATCATCTTCTGGCCAATTTTTAATGGATTTGGTAAATTTATTTAAATTCATTTCCTTTTATAATTGTTTGATATATTGTTTTTTATATTTTGTGTTCAAAGTATTACTTTCAAAAAATTGAACAAAAAATGTAAAAGCTTTTCAAATTCGTTATGATGTTTACGAATAAATTTATACTTTTGCATGTTCAAAATTAAAAAGAAAATTTTTAAATAACAGAAAAAATGCAGAATAAAGGAGCTATTAAAGTATTTGCCATTGCATTTGCTTTAGCGTGTTTTTATCAGCTTTCGTTTACGCTTTTTACAAAAAATGTAGAGAAGAAAGCCCGCAATTATGCGTACAGTGAGGTAACTTACGGTGAAGCAAAATTGCAAGCGAACGGTGATAAATTAAGGGAAAAGTTTTTGGTTGATTCCATTGCCACAGCAAAAGAATCATTCTATTTGGATTCAATGTCTTCGGAAGTTGTTTATAACTTTTTGTGGATTAAAAAATTCACATACCAAGAATGTAAAAACCGCGAAATCAATTTAGGCCTTGACTTGAAAGGTGGGATGAACGTAATGATGGAAGTTTCTACAGCGGATGTTGTAAGAGCTTTGGCTGGAAATACAACCGACCCTACTTTCAACAAAGCTATGGATTTGGCTTTGGAAAAACAAAAAACACGTAGTACAAGCTTCGTAACTTTGTTTGGGGAAGCTATCAAAGAAGTTGACCCAAATGTTCAATTGGCAGGTTATTTCTCAAATCAATTACGCGAGAAAATCAAATTAACAGATGATAATGAAAAAGTTTTGTCTGTAATTAGAGAAGAAGCGTCCAGTGCATTTGAAAGAACTTACCAAGTATTGCGTCAACGTATCGATAAATTTGGTGTTGCACAACCCAATATCCAAAAATTGGATGCTTCTGAAAGAATTTTGGTGGAACTTCCCGGTGTAAAAGATCCGGATCGTGTCAGAGGCCTTTTGCAAGGAACTGCGGAATTGGGTTTTTGGCTTTGTGCCGATAACAGAGAGGCGTATCCTGTTTTGGAAAGAGCTAATGCCTTTTTGGCTGATGTTGAATCTTTGACGAAGAAAGATTCTGCTGGTACAGTTGTTGATACAACTGTTGCTGTTGCAAAAGCCGATACGGCAAAAAGCGATTTGTTGGCAAGTTTGGAAAAAGATACGACTAAAAAGAGTTCAAATACAGAATTGGCTCAAAAAGAAATGGAAGCCAAAAATCCTCTTTTCTCAAAATTGATGCCTAATGTAGATCAAAATTCAGGCACATTGAGAGAAGGCCCTGTTGTAGGACATGCACCAGCTCGCTATCGCAAAGATATTGATGAAATGTTAGCCTTGGCTCAAGCCAAAAAAATCATTCCTTCAAATATTAAATTCTTATGGGATGCAAAACCTATCAAAGGTTCGGATTTCTATTCTTTATATGCAATCAGCATCACCTCTCGTGATGGTTCGCCTTTGTTGTCGGGAGATGTAATTTCCGATGCCCGTCAGGATTTTGACCAAGCAGGCGGAAACCAAATTTCCATGAACATGAACCCTGAGGGTGAAAGAGAATGGAAAAAAATTACAGGTGCTAATATCGGAAATTGTGTAGCTATTGTTTTGGATAATTACGTTTATTCTGCACCGGTTATCAGAAGCGAAATTAGCGGTACATCCTCCATTACAGGGGATTTTACCATTGAAGAAGCAAAAGACGTTGCCAATGTATTGAAAGCCGGTAAATTGCCTGCTCCTGCAAGAATTGTACAGGAAGCAGTGGTAGGTCCTTCTTTAGGTCAAGAGTCTATCAATGCAGGTTTTATGTCTTTCATTGTTGCGTTTATTATAGTAATCATTTACATGATATTCTTCTACAGCACAGCCGGTGCTATCAGCGCCATAGCTTTGTTTACAAACGTATTTTTCTTGATGGGAGTTTTGGCTTCACTGCAGGCAGTTCTTACTTTGCCCGGTATTGCAGGTATTGTGCTTACCATGGCAATGGCAGTGGATGCGAACGTAATTATCAATGAGCGTATCAAGGAAGAGCTTCGAGCGGGAAAAACACTTGCGGCTGCGGTAACAGATGGTTATAAACATGCATATTCTGCAATTATCGACGGAAACGTTACCACTTTGTTGACGGGTATAGTGCTGGTTGTTTTAGGTTCCGGTCCAGTTCAAGGTTTTGCGGTAACATTATGTGTGGGTATTTTAACTTCATTGTTTACAAGTATTTTCATCACACGTTTGGTTATCGGTTTTATGTTAAGCCGTAAAAAAGACGTACAATTCTCTTTTGCATTCAATAAAAATTTCTTGACCAATACGCATATAGATTTTGTTGGCATGCGTAAAAAAGCTTATGTATTCACAATAGTCCTTTTTGTTCTTGCTGTGGGTGCTTTGGTGGCGAAAGGCCTTAACTATGGTATCGATTTTCAGGGTGGACGTTCTTATACTGTGTATTTTGACAAAGAAGTTTCTGTTGAAAACTTAAGAAGTTCTTTAGCAAAACAATTTGATGGTGCAGCACCCGAAGTAAAAACTTTTGGTACAAACGATAAAGTAAAAGTTACAACAAAATACAAAATTACAGAAGATACACCGGAAGTTAAAAAAGAGGTAGAAACGAAGTTGTATAATGGATGTAAAGATTTTTATGCAAAACCTCTTACTGAAAAGGAATTTTTATCAACACAAACCAATCCGTTGGGTATTATAGCCGCGGATATTGTAGGGCCTACAATTGCTAACGATATTAAGAGATCGGCATTGATTGCGGTGTTTGTAGCCTTAGCATTGATATTCGTGTATATCGTTCTTCGATTCAGGAAATACCAATATGGAACAGGTGCAGTAGTTTCTTTGACAAACGATGCAATGGTAACCATTGGTGTATTTGCTTTCTTTAATGGAATTCTGCCATTCAACATGGAAGTTGACCAGTCTTTTGTGGCGGCAATTCTGACGGTAATAGGTTATTCTATTAACGACACAGTAATTATATTCGACAGGGTGCGGGAATATACACATTTGTACCCGAGAAAAGACTTTAAGGATGTGGTGAATGCCGCAGTAAACTCAACTTTAGGACG
>JAVBMO010000027.1:0-5020 GCA_031552355.1 Bacteroidales bacterium
CTCGAATCAAGCCTGTCCTCTATAAATATACCTTCTTTCAGTTTGTTGAATCCTATTTTCATACACTTAATTTATTTGATGCATTATCTCGCTAGTGGCAGCCAACGTGCCGCGGGTTGCTGACGGCGGGCATTGCGGGCGCTTCGCTGTCCGCCGAGACAAAAGGTGGCGCGGATGGCAGACGGTGATGATACCACATCGCCGCCCGCTGGAAGCAGACGCGCAGTTGGCTGTTCGGCTTTCATATCTTTATCGTTTGTCCTTTCAATGTAATTCCGTCTGCCAATGCCCGTTTTAGAGCAAGTTTGATACTATTCTCAATATAATCTGTCATATTTTTGAACTGATTATAGTCAACAGGCATAACCGTAATGCCTTTATCTGTTTTCCTTTTCGAGTATTCATTAAAACGGTGCCTTTTCGTGATTCCCCAATTTATTTCATCACTTGTCGGTAACGAAATCCTGATATACACTTCTTTCTCTTTATCAATTAAATAGGCAACTCCACGTTTACCAATTGCAATTTCCTTTTCATTCATTGCCCCACCCAAATAAATACGAATAGACAAAATCCAATCATCTATAGAATTATCTACTTTTATATCCTTTGTTAAATCATTAAAATAAGTTTCTATATTTTTGTAATCAAAACAGTCCATTTCGGGGCGAATTTGCACCTGACTTAATGTTTTACTAAATTGATTTTCAGGGTAAAGCCCTGATTCTATTGACAGTTTAAATCTCATATTTATCGTTTTCTAATTTTTAACCTCTTTAACATTCGTCGCTGACAGCCAACGTGCCGCGGGTTGCTGACGGCGGGCTTTGCGGGCGCTTCACTGTCCGCCGAGACAAAAGGTGGCGCGGACGACAAACGGTGATGATACCGCATCGCCGCCCGCTGGAAGCAGACGCGCAGTTGGGTTTTCGGCCTTCTGTCAATTCGTAGGTTGTTGTCCTTCACAATCGATTACAAAATGTCCGCTATCCATTTGTTTTTGAAAACATCATCATAGGATTCTTTTTTATCAACGCGCCAACCGTCCTCTTTTTGATGAAGTGTATATTTCAATTTCTTTTGAAATCCGTCAGTTTCTTGAACTTCTATGTATGCTTTTTTGCCGTCAATCACACATGATAGAATTTCATTTTTTTTAGGATTATATTCAGGCGGTGTAGAAAAGTTATATCCTGCTTGACGACCGTTAGTGCGTTTCCGAATCGTCAAATATTCTTCGAAAATTCTGTCCAACTCGCTTTTAATTTTTTCATCTTTCTCACTTTCGTCCATTGCGTCATTGCTATCTAAGTCAATGCACATAAGGTTCCATTCATACATTTCTTTGCTAAATGCTTTGAATACTTCTTCTGCTGTTTGTTCTTTTGTTCTCATGTCTATTAATTTTTGATATTTATTTCGTTTTTATCATTCTTGCGCGACTTTCTCGGATGAAACCCAACTTATCTATAGCCTCCATAAAGGTAAGGCTACCCCGATATTTTCGGGATGGTTGCCAGCACTATGGCTCACTTTTATTTTGTATCATTTTCATGGTTTTATCATTTTCAATTCTCAATTCAAATGTCAAGGTCATCGAAAGGCGATTTTATTTGTTGAATACTCCGCGTGCTTACATGCGTGTAAATTTCTGTGGTTGAACAATGTTTGTGACCTAAAAGTTCTTGTATATACCGCAAATCTGTTCCTGCTTCCAGCAAATGCGTGGCATAACAATGCCGCAAGCAATGAAGTGTAAACGATACTTTGATACCGGCACGTTCTTTAGCCTGCATAAACACTTTTTGCAAACTGCCTTCACTATAAGGTGTGTTGGGCGTTTGACCTTCAAAAAGCCATGTTTGTGGACGATACAATTTAAAGTATTCACGCAACATTGTCAGAATTTTTTCAGACAATGGAACTATACGGTCTTTATCTCCTTTCCCACGGCGAATTACAATTACTTTTCGCTTCGAATCCACATCCGCAATTTTCATATTCAGCAATTCGCTTCGCCGAAGTCCGCAAGCATAAATCATCGAAAGCATGGCGCGGTGTTTCAGGTTTGTGGTGGATCCAATAATTCGCCCCACATCTTCTTTAGACAAAACTCTTGGTAAAAAACGTCCTTTGCGTGGTCGTTCAATTTCTGCCAATATTAATTTCTTGCGCGGAATTTTTTCGTAAAACAATTGTATCGCCTTGATAAACTGCGTTTGATACGTTGCCGACAATTTTCGTTCGAGGATATAATGTCGGTTGAAATCACTCACATCACCATTGTCTATTTCCAAAATGTCTTTTTGTGAATGATAATTGAAAAAAATCCGCAGGCATTCGGTATAAGCGTCAATCGTTCGAGGACTGTAGCGGCGTTCGCGCATATAGTTGCCGAAACGCAAAAGCAAAGAGGGGAAAGGGGTTAATGTTTCAGTCGTGGGGGTAGGGGGCTTGGTGTCAATCTCTTTTGGTCGTATCGGGATGCCTGTTTGATTTAATAGTTGTATGTTTTTTTGTCCATAAGGAATATACCAGCAGCGCATACTTCGACTCCATCGTGTATTGGGTATTGCACGAATTTTGGCTACAAAATTTACATCATAATCAAAAAGCAACTTTATAATTTTCGTACCTTTATGGATAGCTACTTCTGTTTCTATTTTCATTTCTCATTAAACTAAACGATTGTTCCTCCCACTACAAGTTCATTCGTTTCATAAAACACAGCCGATTGTCCGGCCGCAGGGGCAAAAACTTTTTCTTCAAAAGTAACAATAGCTTTTTTATTTTGAAATATGACATTGGCAAAGGTTCCCAAATCTTTTCCGCGAATACGTACAAACAAGCGGTATTCCCCTTCTAAATGCATATATTTCATAAAATTCAAGCCTTCTACAATTATTTTATCTTGAAAAAGCGCTAATTTTTTTGCCAAATATACTTCATTTTTTGCAGAATTGATCCGTGCGATGTATAATTTTTCGGGAGAAGAGTGTATAAATTTCCTGCATTGCCCAATTGTATAGAAAGGAAACCCTTCATGGGTGCCTATTTTTTCAAGGTTTTCATCTAAAAGAAAACCGCCTTTCAAGGATTTTGCTAATTCAGGATTACGTTCGGATAAAAATCGTTTGTAATTATTGTCGGCAATAAAACAAATGCTGAAGCTTTCCTGCTGTTTGGCGCAAATGGGAAAGCCTTTTTTTGCAACATATTCTTTTATTTGCAGTTTTGAAAAACTTTGCAAAGGGAAAATACATTTTGCCAAAATTTCCTGAGGCAGATTCCAAAGCATAAAAGATTGGTCTTTCCAATCATCTTGGGCGCGGAATAAAACATGTCGCCCCTCTTCAGTTGTACGCAATCCGACATAATGTCCTGTGGAGATTTTGTCACAACCCATTTCCTCTGCCAAACGCACCAAATGAAAAAACTTGAAATTGGGATTGCAAAAAGTACATGGATTGGGCGTTTTTCCTGCCCAATATTCTTTTTCGAAATACGAAATAACAGTATTTTCAAATTCTTTTGCCAAATCAACAATCCGATGCTCAACGTTTAGTTGGGCACACATTTCTGCAGCAGATTCCGCAGCCTGCCAAGGTGTTGTTTTGTTCGGCAATACACATGCACCTTTCAGATTTTGGTTCCAAGTAATAAAAGTAACGGCTTTTACGTCGTAGCCTTGCTCCTGCAAAAGCAATATGGCAGCAAGGCTGTCCACGCCGCCGCTTGCAGCAACCAAAACCAGGGGCTTTTTATTCATCTTGCCCAAAGTATATCCTCAAACCTTTGGCAGCTTCTTTATCGGCAAAAACTTCAAAGTCGCTCGCTGGACTCAAGATAACCTGCCATTTGTCGTTTTCGGGATTTAGTTGAATACTTTTCACGGCATTGTAGTTGGCATAGAACTTCATTTCATAATTGACAACCAAGAAAGAAGTTTCGCCGACAACTTCTATAAAATGTTCGGCTTTGTTTTGCACTTGCAAAGTTTCGCCCGACAAAGTTTTTACACACATAATGCGGCCTTTGTTATAGAAATATGCGATGCTGTCGGCAGGCAAAATGATATTGGTTTGTTGTAAAGTTCTTAAAATTACTTGGTTTTTCAAAAGTTGTCCATCTTTCCAATGTTCCACTTTTTCCAATTGCCCTTTTTCGTCAAAATATTGCCATTCGCCGGTTTGATTGTTGTCTAGATATTGCCCTTTTACCAAGGCTGTGCCGCTTTCCGAAAATTCTTCGTATTTACCGTCCAATTTCCCATTTTTGTAATATCCGACCAAATAGCCACCCATAATCCTTTCGCGATACCATTTGCCGTCTTTTTCATCGTTTTTCCATTCTATGGATTCCTGCAGTTTCCCGTTTTTATAGCCGGCATTAATACCGTCTTTTTTGCCCAATTTGTAATGTTCAACAGCTATTTTTTCTCCCGAAGGATTGTAGAAATTCCATAAACTGTCCCGTTTTTCGTTTTTGTAAAAACCTTCAACGATTACAGTTCCATTCTCGTCAAAACTTTTGTAAGTTGCATCTTTTCCCTTGTTAAGGTAATGGACAATGGCTTTGGTATTTCCATTGGGAAAATAATAGGTGAAATCCCCGTCACGGTATCCGTCTTTGTAGGTTCCTTCCGAAAATTTTGTATTATGATTGTTGTACATAATCCATTTGCCCTGCTTTTTCCCTTGCTTATCGGTCAGGTTTGTCCCACCCGAAGATTGGGCAAAAGTTTGGGAAATAGAAAATAAAAATATGAAAAGGCCAAAAGTAATTGTTGTTTTTTTCATTGTAAAATTCAAATTTTGTGAAGAATATCTTGCAAATTTACGGATTTTTACCTCAGAAAAAGCACTAAGTTTATCAAAAAAATGATTTATCCTTCTTCCTTTTTTGTTATCTTTGCTAAAAATGTAAATTAATCATTTTAAATATAAAAATCTATGAACAAAGTTATTAAGACAGACAATGCCCCAAAGGCTATTGGTCCATACAGCCAAGCCATTCAAGC
>JAVBMO010000173.1:0-7934 GCA_031552355.1 Bacteroidales bacterium
TTTCTTCCCGTTTTTCTTTACATTTGCACTGTGACACTGAGGACAGTAGAGTATGATTGTGACTTGCATTTTACAAAAATACTCTTATTTTTCCTGAGTGTCACTTATTTATAGCAGCATACTTTTTATAACACCTCCAAATATTTTATACAAATTCATCAAGGTATAACTGAAGATATTTGCACTTTATCTTGTGATAATTTCCTGAAAAATTTCTCTTCGCAGTAATATGTCCCACCTTAAAGTTTCTTTAGCCGTTTCTTCACTGGATTTTTCTGTAATATACAATTCAACAAAATCAGCAATATTCACATAAGATATACTTTGATCTGTGAAAACAATGCTTTTATTGTCAATAGCCTTTTGTACGGCTTGATTAATCTCTTCCACTTTATGTGTGTTGAGTATTTTGGCTTTAAAATAGCGGAGATTTCCTGCTTCTAGATTTTCCTGTGGGACACTTTCTGCCATAACCAATGTATTTGCTTTTCCAACAGCCTCTCTTCCCCGGATTTCTTTACTTTGTTCTATTTGGCTTGAAGCAACAGTGAAGTAACCTTCATCCATTTCTATCATGCCTGCTAAGGTGTTTTCTGCATGTGGTAGACTAGGTGGTGGCAAATATGACATCAAAACCGATGGAATTGAAAGGATTGTTAATGACACGAAGAAAGCGTCGGAGAAAGTGGTATGATTGACGAAATACGCCTTTCTTTTGATGCAAAAAACTTGACAAAAATACAGAAATAGAGGTTGCTACGATTGATTTTCAATCAACTTCCAATAAAAATAAGCTACAACGCATCACTTATATGGCTTATTCCGGATGGAGTGGTGCCGAACCCATTGAAATTACACTGACTTCCGGTAATATAGAAGATTTTAGCTTCGACAATGAAGTAAACTCCATTTAATTATAGTATAAAGCCGGAAATATTAAAAACTGTTTGCGATAAATCATTGGAAAAAATAAACGAAGAATGCAATGAAACTGTTTTCTCCTTTATCCAAATTGAATTTGTAAAAGGGCAAGATATTAATTACAATGCATTACTCAAAGGCAATTTAAAATCTAACGGCGTTAAGAAAAGTTATAATTTTTTATTTGACAAAGATGGAGAGCTAATCAAAGATTAAGCAATACCTTTGATTAAATGATAAATAAAAGCAACTTTATAAAAGTTGCTTTTATTTTATGTACTAAATTATTTCTCATTTTTAAACTTTCGCCTTCTAGCTTCTTTTCTCAACAATAAAAGTTCCCGGCTTGTTTGCCCTGCTATGGATGTATTTTCCCTTGCACGGCGAATTAAATAAGGCAACACATTGGCAACTTTCCCGTAAGGCATATATTTAGCTACATTGTAACCGGCATCCGACAAGTTGAAACTCAAGTTATCGCTCATACCATAAAGTTGTGCAAAAAACACACGTTCATCGTTTTTTACAATAGAGAATTCCAACATCCATTGCATAGCCAGGCGAATACTGCTTTCATTATGTGTTCCGCAGAAAATATGAACCTTATCTATATTTTGCAAAGCCGTTTTCATGGCATCATTAAAAGCGTCATCAGTATTGGATTTAGTTTCTTGAATGGGCGAACGGTAGCCTTTTCCCTTAGCCAATTTTCGTTCTTTTTCCATGTAGGCTCCACGAACAAATTTCACGCCCAAAATAAAGTCCTTTTCCTTTGCTTCTTTCAAGATCTTGTGGAAATATTCCAAACGGTCATGGCGATACATTTGCAATGTGTTATAAACCACTGCTTTTTCTTTGTTGTATTTTTCCATCATTATTTCGGCAGTTTCATCTATTGCTTTTTGAAAACGATAATCTTCAGCGTCAATCAATATAGGTTTACCCGCTTTTCGTGCTGTCTCGCAAAGCTGGCTTACCCGCCAAAGGTAAGCATTGTATTGTTCCTGTTCTTTTTCCGTTAAATCCTGATCAAAGTTCACTTTTTCCAAAACAGACCCCACTATCAAGGCTGTGGGTTTGAAAACGCTGTGAGATATGAATTCATGGCGGCCTGAATTTTCCACAGAGTACAATAATTCCCTAAAAGCAGGTTCCACATCTTCCTCCCTTTCTGCGGCTTCTACCGAATAATCCAAAATGGAATAGACCCAGTAGTCGAATAACCTTTTGGCTGTGGGAAGGCATGCCTGAATATTTTCTCCTCCCACAAAAAGCTTATACAAAGTGGGTTTCAGAATCCAATCTATAGGGAAATGTACTTTAAGAGCCAATTGGCTCGAAGCTCCCAAAAAACCTACTAAGCGTGGATATTTTATCAGATTATATAAAAACTTGGCATTTCTTAATTCCTTGTTATTTTTAGCTTGAAAAGCAATTTCAGTGTTCGAAAAGTTTATCATAAAGCGTATTTGTTTTTAATTAGTTCAACAAAAATAATTCTTTTCTTGGAAAGAAACAATTTCAAGACTCAGTTCAAAAATAATGCCAGAAGTTAATAGCCTGAGTTCGGGATAAGGAAGTATCAAAAAGTACGAGAAAAAATGGTAAGAATATATTATTTTTACATTTGATAATCAGAAATATAACAACAGATACATGCTTACCCAAAACAAAATTATCAAAATTTTCTGCATTGCAGACGATTTTTGCAAAGAATTTAACCTTGAGATTAAAAAACATCAATTAATAAGCAACGATGATTTAAAGAAGCGAAATCGACATAGGGCATTGTCAGATAGCGAAATAATCACCATTTTGTTGTGTTTTCATTTTGGAAGTTTCTATAGGGGGTAGCCTAATGATTACCTTATTTAATTCGCCGTGCAAGGGAAAACACATCCATAACAGGACAAACAAGTAGAGAACTACTATTGTTGAGAAAAGAAGCCAAAAGGCGGAAATTGAAAAATGGGAAATAGAAATAAAGGATTGTTATGCAATTCCTGATTACTTTAAAACAGCAAAAACCAAATCCGCTTCAAATCCTTTTCCAATCAGGTAAGAGGCCGTCTTTTGTTTGTCTGCTTTCGACGCTTTTGGTAAGTCGATTCTTTTATCGATTAAATTTCTAAGGACTTCCAAATACTCATTTTCGTCTATTTCTGTCAGAGCTTTTTGAATACAAACAGCTGAAATATTCCGTTGTTTCAATTCAAAGATAATCTTTTTGCATCCCCATTGTTTCATGCGAAATTTGCCACGACAAAAGCTACGTGCGAAACGTTCTTCGTCTAAAAATCCTTCTATAATCAACTGGGCAATAACTTCTTCCGCTTCATCATTCCAAATTCCATGCTGATAAAGCTTTTGACGGACTTCCTGCATACAGCGGTCTTGCAAAGCACAATAGGCCCTCATTTTTTCTAAAGCTTGGGAAACAGTCATTTTTTAATTGAAAATTGAAAGTTGAGAATTGAAAATTCATCACTAAAAGTCAGTCTTTTGCTTCTTTGCGCAAGCGGCCGACAGGAATTTTCAAGGCTTCGCGGTATTTGGCTATGGTTCTTCTTGCCAAAGGGAAACCTTTTTTATTCAATTCGTCTTTGAGTTCTTCGTCAGTCAAAGGATTTTGTTTGTCTTCTTTCTCAATGCATTCAATCATTATTTGTTTGATGGAATCTGTGGCGACATCCTCGCCTTCTTCGTTGGTAAACGATTTTGAGAAAAAATCCTTCAACAAGAAAACGCCAAAATGAGTTTGTGCATATTTTTGATTCACCACACGGGAAACGGTGGAAATATCCAAACCCGTTATATCCGAAATTTCTTTCAACCGCATAGGACGTAACTTGGAAATATCGCCATTTTCGAAAAACTCTTTTTGGTACTCGATAATGGCCTGCATGGTATTTTCGAGGGTTAAATTCCGCTGTCTGATGGCATCGATAAACCATTTCGCCGAATCTATCCGTTCCTTGATAAACTGGAAAGTCTTTTTTTGTTCCTGCGTTTTTTGTTTGGCTTCACTAATATTTTGAAGCATGTCGGAATAGTAGCGACTCACTTTCAAAGGTGGAATATATTGGTTGTTCAAACCAAACTCAATTTCTTTTCCATTGTTATACACAAAGAAATCGGGAACAATATATTGGGCACCTCTTTCGGTTTCCAAAACCGTATTTCCGGGTTTGGGATTCAGCGTTACAATTTCCTCTATAGCTTCCTTGAATTCATGGTTTTCCAAAGCAAGGCGTTTACAGATTTTATCGTAATGCTTTTTTGAAAAACTATCGAAACAATTTTCCAAAACCCTAATAGCATTCTTAATTGCAGGCGTTTTGATTTCCTTTCTTTTCAACTGAAGCACCATACACTCCTGCAAATTTCTTGCGCCAACTCCCGGTGGATCCAACTCCTGTATAATTTTCAAAACAGATTCTATTTCTGCTGTTGTTGTTTCAATATTATATTTGAAAGCAAAATCGTTTACCAACGCACTGATTTCACGTTCCAAATAACCGGCATCGTCCAAATTACCTATCAACTCCTCACCTATAATACGCTGTTCATCTGTTAGTTCTTCAAGGTCGAATTGTTCATTCAAATATTCTTGAAAACTTTTCCCCATAGAAATAGGTAATTCCTTGTAATCTTCCGTATTTCCGTTGCTATTGTTGGTATTCAGCTTATAATGAGGAATATCGTCGTCATCTAAATAATCTGTAATATCGTAATCTTCGTTTTTTTCATCTTCGTTTTTGCCATTCTCATCATTTACACTAAATTCCGCTGTTTGATCCTCTGTATTTGCAGAATTCTCTTCGCTTTCGTCCTGAGATTCTTCCAACATCGGATTTTTCTCAATTTCCTCCTTAATGGTTTGTTCCAAATTGGTTACAGGAATTTGCAACAACTTCATCAACATGATTTGTTGTGGCGAAAATTTTTGTTGGAGTTTTAGTTGTAATTTCTGAGAAATCATAATTTGAAATAAAACTTTATCGAAGTATTCTCCTGTACTTAAAAGAATACTTCGATTTTGAATTTTAGATTCTAAAAAGATTAAAATTCAGCACTTTTCGGTGTTCTTGGAAATGGAATTACGTCGCGAATATTGGCCATTCCGGTAACAAACAATAACAGACGTTCAAAGCCTAATCCAAAGCCGCTGTGAGGTGCTGTACCAAATTCGCGGGTTTCCAAATACCACCAAATGTCTTTGCTGGGGATATTCATTTCCTCAATACGGGCAATCAGTTTTTCGTAGCTTTCTTCCCGTTCGGAACCGCCAATAATTTCGCCGATTTTGGGGAATAAAACATCCATGGCCCTTACCGTTTTTTTGTCATCATTTTGCTTCATGTAGAAAGCTTTGATGTCTTTCGGATAATCGGTAAGAATTACGGGGCATTTGAAGTGTTTTTCTACTAAATAACGCTCGTGTTCCGATTGCAAATCAACACCCCAATCTACTTTATATTCAAACTTTTGCTTAGATTCAAGCAAAATATTGATAGCTTCTGTGTAAGTCAGCCTGATAAATTTGTTTTTCAATACAAAATCTAAACGGTCTAACAGTTCATTATCATACATTTGGGCAAGAAAATCCAAATCGTCTTTGCAGTTTTCTATTGCATAGCCAATCAAATATTTCAAGAAATCTTCCGCCAAATCCATATTGTCGGTAATATCGTTGAAAGCCACTTCGGGTTCAATCATCCAAAATTCTGCTAAATGCCTTGGAGTATTTGAATTTTCGGCTCGAAAAGTAGGGCCAAAAGTATAAATTTTCCCCAACGAGAGAGCGCCCAATTCACCTTCCAACTGGCCCGAAACCGTTAAACTGGTTTGTCTTCCAAAGAAATCTTCTTCGAAATTAATTTCGCCTTCGGAAGTTTTGGGCATATTTTTTAAATCCATGGTGGTTACCTGAAACATAGCGCCGGCGCCTTCGCAATCCGAACCGGTAATGATTGGCGTGTGAAGGTAATAGAATCCATTTTGGTTAAAATAATTATGGATGGCAAAAGCCATGGCATGGCGGATACGAAGTATGGCGCCAAAAGTATTTGTGCGAGGACGCAAATGGGCTATATCGCGCAAAAATTCAAGTGTGTGCCCTTTCTTTTGCAAAGGATAGGTTTCGGCACTGCAATCGCCATAAACCAAAATTTCTTCGGCCTGAATTTCCACCAATTGCCCTTGTCCCGACGATTCCACCAAAGTACCTTTTACAGACAAACAAGAACCTGTAGTTATTCTTTTAATCAATTCAGGATCAAATTTTTCCAAATCGGCTACCACTTGCAGGTTATGAATCGTTGAACCATCATTCAAAGCAATAAAAGCCAAACTTTTATTTCCCCTCCGTGTTCTTACCCAACCTTTTACAACTACTGTTTGATTCAAAAGCGCCCTTGTTTCATCTTTGATAAGCGCTTTTATTTCGTGTCGTTTTGTACTTTCCATATATGTTTTAATCAAAAAAATTCCTATAAATCTATAAAGACCTTACTAAATGTATTTACGTTGCCTGATTACAAATATTGGCGGCCTTTTTCTATTTCCACATCGCTGACAAATTTGCGGATTTGCTGTTCCTGATCTTTTTTGCAGATGAGCAAAGTATAGTCATCTTCCACAATAATATAATCTTCCAAACCTTGCAATATGGCTAATTTGTTTTTGGGCATGGTTACAATACAATTCTTTGTATCATAAGTCATTACATTTCTACCCACGATGGAATTGTTGTTTTCATCCTTTTCGCGGATTTCATAAAGCGACGTCCATGTCCCCACATCCGACCAGCCAAATTCCGAAATCATAACATAAACGTTTTGAGCCTTTTCCATAACCCCGTAATCTATTGAAATAGAAGGGCAAATGGTGTAAGCTTCTTCCAATTGGTTTTCGGTAGCATTTTTAGGCAAAGAATCAAAAACACCAACTATTCCCGGCAAAAATTCTTTAAATGCCTTTTGAATATTTTTCAATGACCATACAAAAATGCCTGAATTCCAAAGAAAATCTCCGTTTTCCAAAAACTGAACAGCCATTTCATAGCACGGTTTTTCAGTAAAAGTTACTACTTTTTTCAAAAGCGGCTTTTCTGACAAAATATTTTTTTCCTCAAACTGGATATAACCGTATCCTGTATTCGGATAGGTAGGTTTTATACCCAAAGTTACCAACCAATCATGTTTTTCGGCAGCATCCAAAGCATCGAAAATAACTTCCCCGAATTTTTGTTCGTTCAAAATCACATGGTCAGACGGCGCCACAACAATGTTAGCATCCGGATTGATGTCTTTGATAATATGATTGGCAAAAGCCACGCATGGTGCAGTGTTTCTGCGTGCCGGCTCACAGATTACCTGACGGGGTTCCAAACCCGGAATTTGTTCATGCACCAAATCTTTGTAAAGGACGTTGGTTACAATAAAAATATTTTCTTTCGGGCAAATTTTTTCAAAACGTTCAAAAGTTTGTTGAATCATGGTTTTACCCACACCTAAAATATCTATAAATTGTTTTGGCCGGTTTTCTCTACTGATAGGCCAAAAGCGGGTTCCAATACCACCGGCCATAATCACACAAAAGTTATTCTTATTGAGTGTCATACTGAATTTTAGTTAAAATATTACAAAATTGCTTTTTTGCTAAAAAACATTCCATTGTTTCTATTGCAAAGATACAAAAACACTAGTAGATTGCCTAAATTTTTGATACAATAAACTTTTGCTTAATAGAAATTTTTATTAAATTCATACAAATAAATGTCTAAATTGTTCAATGATATGCTAAAAAGATTTCGGATACTTACTTGTAACAGAAAGTTTATGTTTCGCAAAAACGACCTTTCAATTTATTCAAAACAAGCGGATTAGGAATCTATTTGGGGGAATGCCGTTTTTTTTATACTTTTGCACATCAAGAGACATTAGTTCAGTTGGTTTAGAACGCTACCTTGACAGGGTAGAGGTCATTGGTTCGAATCCAATATGTCTCAC
>JAVBMO010000081.1:0-3855 GCA_031552355.1 Bacteroidales bacterium
TTTTTGAAGTTCAGCAATGAAAGCTTGGCAAAAACGCATTACTTCCATTTCTGATTTTCCTTGTGGGTTGAAGTCAGAACCACCTTTACCACCACCCATAGGCAATGTAGTCAAACTGTTTTTGAAAGTTTGCTCAAAACCTAAGAATTTCAAAGTATCAACCGTTACAGCTGGATGGAAACGAATACCACCTTTGTATGGCCCGATAGCATTGTTGAATTGAACGCGGTATCCACGGTTTACTTGGATTTGACCTTTGTCATCAACCCATTCAACTTTGAATTGGAAAATACGATCTGGCTCAATTATTCTTTCGATAATTGCGTACTTGTCGTACTTTGGGTTTTCTTCAACATATTCTTTAATAGTTTCCAAAACCTCTGTTACTGCTTGTAAAAACAAAGGTTGTCCTGGATTTTTAGCTTCAACATCAGCTAAGATTTTTTTTACATCCATGATATTCAGTTTTTTAAACAATTAATAGTATTGATTAATGTGGCAAAGGTAAGTATTTTTTAGAACAAAACAACTTTGTTTCAAAAAACTTTTTTATTAAAAATTTCGTTTTTTTAAAACTATTGAAAATCAATTTATAGCCGAATGGTTAAATGCAATTTTGCCCATATTCCGGCTTGTGGAATATTTCCGATATCGGAATATTCAGTATTGAACAAATTGCTGATTTCTGCAGCTATAACATAATATTTCTTTTCCCAACTGATTTTCAAATCACAAAGTAAATAGGGTTTATACAAAGTTTCCTGATTGGTATTGATGTCTAAATAAGTCCCTGCGCGATCTTGCAAACTGAAAAGCCATGAAGCCGACAAGGCATTCCAAATTTTATGTGCCACACTTAATTTTAATTGATTTCTAAGATAATCGGTCGCATAGAGCGAAAGATATTGATTGGAGTTTTTGGATTGTGTCATCCACATATAACTCAAATGGATTTTTTGTAAAAAAGTATGCTTAAAAAGGTATGCCGCCGAAACCTCCACACCCGAAGTTTGTAAATCCGTTTCGTTCCGGCTATACCAAATGCTTTCTTGTGGAAGCCTTACCCAATCTATTATCCTAAATCCATACCGGTAAAAAGGTGTCAGCCCCAAAGTCCATTGCTGAGGATTCCATTTCAAAGAGATTTCCGTGGCAATTATATTTTCGGGCAACAAATCGGGATTCCCTATTTGTGCCGGGCTTTTGTAATATAAATCCGTAAAAGTCGGCATCCGGTAGCTTTGTTGCGCCCAAGCCGTGAGGCTTAACTCTTTTAAAAAAGAATAAGAAAAGCTACTATTCCAATAAGTGTTGGCGCCGTAATCGCCATTTACACTTTCCATAATTCCTAAAATAAGTTTCCATTTTTCCTTTTCTATGGTATGGCGAAGGAAAAAGCTTGCCAATTCCCGGCTTTTGGCATATTTGAAAAGGCCGTCATCATAAGGGTCAGATTTTGGATTGTCTAAGGGTTCGCCAAGATTGGAACTGGAAATATGTTCGGAACGAAAGTCTGCGCCAATTCCTGTGATTCCGGCTTTCCACCGATAACCGAACTGAGAAAAAACACCCCAAACGTCTGTCAGATGATAGTTGTGACTGGCATTCTCATCATAACGGAAAAGGGTGAAATTATCGTGGTGCCGACGATAGTAAACAGCAGACTCGTTATGCCACCTACCCCATCTTTTATTATATTTCAGGCTGCTGATAAAAACTTTGTTTTCGTCATATTGTTCTTTGAATTTTGGCGAATAAAAACTATTGGCGCCAAATTCCTTGGACTGGAATCCTGCCTGAAAATCGAAAGTTCCGATTTTGGAATCGCGGAACGAAGTTTCCACAAAAAGATTTCCAATATTGAAATCCGTATTGGGGGCATAGCCATCGCTCGAAGAAAAATTTCCGGACAAAGAAACCCACCATTTTCCAAAATTCTTTCCGGTCCAAAGTCCCAATTGATAATAGCCATATTGTCCGCCGGAGGCGTCGAATTGCAAAAAATGGGAATCATCCTTCTTGGTTACAATATTTATGGCGCCACTGAATACAGCCGAACCGGCAACAGAAAAGTTGTTTTGTTCCTGAATAATTTCAATACGTTCAATGGATTTTAAGTTGATGGGCAAGTTGAAGGAATAATGCCCTGTTTGCGGATCGGAAAAGTTAATTCCGTTTAAAAGGATGGTGGTTTGGTCGAAGGTTCCGCCTCTGAGGCTGATGTCGGCCTGCACGCCTTCGGTACCACGGCTTCTGAGATCAACACCTTGCACATAATGCAAAAGGTCTTGAAGGTTCTGGACGGCAGCCCGCTCTATTTCGTCTTTTTGAATAACGGCAACTACCTGGGGTGGTGTTTGCAAATTGGGCATATCGTCGGAAATGACAATTTCTTCCAAAGCCTTTCCTTCATAAACGATAGTGGTGTCGGCAGTTTGCGCCATTCCTTTTTGCGGATTCATGCAAACCAAAGAACAACTGAGGGCCAGCACCCCTATTTTCACTTCTTTGTGCAGTGAATTAAAAATCGCATAAGATTTTCGCGACCATCGTCGAAAAACAAGACTTTTTTTGTTTTTGTTTAATTTTCTCATAAAATAGAGTTTTGATTAATAATGGGTGCAAAGGTAGTATTTTCAGAGGAAATCAAGCATAGTTTTAAAAGAGGCAAACTGAATTTACAAGGGGAATCCATTCAATAAAACATTTACCTTTGCAGAAATTTTTTATCCTATCATAATTTAGGCTTATGAATGAAAACCGTTTATGCCGGATTTTTGGCAAGAGAACAGATTTATACATTTTATCAGGATTTTTTCTACTGAATTTAATTTGGAAACTACTATCTGTCAATGTGGTTCCTGTAGATCACGACGAACCTTTTTCCATTTTTTATTCACAAATGGATATTCCAGCCATGTACAAATATTTTGCCGGAAAAGAAAATAACACACTTTTCTTTGAATGCATTCTTCACTATTGGACCAAGATTTTTGGCCTCTCTACCATTGCAGTTCGCATGCCTGCCATCCTTTTTAGCAGTGCCACAGTGATTTTTATTTATAAAATATGCAGAAATAATTACAACCTCTCAACCGCAATAATTGCGTCTATCCTCTTCACTTTTTCGAATTACCATTTGGGATTTTCTCATGAAGCAAGAACCTATGCAATGTTTGCTTTTTTTGTTAGTACATCCATGTATGTATTTCTTGAATTTGTAAAAAAGCCCGCAAAAAAGAATCTTTGGGTGCTATCTATTTGCAATATACCCTTGCTTTACACCCATTTTTTCGCTCTTTTTATTCCTTTTGTTCAATTTTTATGTTGCGTTTTTAGAAAGGATTTAAGAACCCGTATTTTCGGCAAATACATACAAACCTGTATTATTACAGGGATTGCTTATTTGCCAATGTTCTTCTTATTGCTTAACCGTTTTACACATTCGATAAATGGTTCTTGGTTAGGTCCAACTGATTTTGATGGGATTTTCAATATTTTACTTGCTTTCACAAATGATTTAAAATTTTTCTGGATGGCAACACTTGTGTTTTTGGCTGCCATTTTATTGTTTCTTATGAAGAAAGAAAAGAAAATACAACAATCCTGTCCTAAATAAATTTTAGCGCATCTGGGGTATCGCATGAATAGCCCCATTTAGCGTATGCTATTAGTGAATTTAGAAAAGCCCCCCAGTATGTATTTTGGTACTATATCGGGCGGTTCCTCAAATGGCTTGTCCAACCAATACTGCAAGTCAATCTTGACAAAGAGGTTTAACCTGATAAAAGCTACCAGGTTGGACAGATGCCAACTGTATTTGGCCATTGCTTTGAGCGCTTTTAAAATCAAGAT
>JAVBMO010000179.1:0-5937 GCA_031552355.1 Bacteroidales bacterium
TCATGGGTTTTGGTAAACAAAACCATATCTTCATAATCCTCCCCATTACTCAGATAGGTCAATAAACCGATGAATAATATGTCGGATAATTTATGCAAACATTTTTTCTCTATCCGAAAGTCTGCTATACTTGATAGGTAGCCATGTAATGATTTCATTATACAAAACTACAAATTTCGTGCGTTTGCCCTAATACTCAACTGTTTAAATAGGTTAAAATAAATTACGCTGATAATCAGAAATTTGATTTAAATTTAAACAACCTCTAAGAGAATCACAGAGATTTTATAAACTGCTTTTCACAAAAGCTTCCACACAATTACAGCCATCCATTGCAGCGGAAACAATACCACCGGCGTAGCCGGCGCCTTCGCCGCAAGGATATAAATTTGAAAACATTTCATATCGATAGTTCTCATTCCTCGGAATACGCACCGGCGAAGAAGTTCTTGACTCCACACCAAGCAAATTGGCTTCGGCAGTGTAATAGCCTCGCATTTTTTTATCGAAATCCAAAAAAGCTTTTTGCAAACCTTTGGCAATAAACGGGGGCAGAATTTTGTGCAATTCGGCATTTACACAACCACCCAAATACGTGGATTTATTCAAACTTTGGGAACTTTTCTTCGACACAAAATCGGTCATGCGTTGCGTGGGCGCAAACAATTTCCGTTCCGAAGCTTCGAACATCGTTTTTTCTACACTTTGCTGAAACCGCAACAACGACAATTGACCGTATTTTAAAAAGTCTTTGGGAATGTCTTTTTCCGAAATCGAAACGGCAATTCCGGCATTGGCAAAAGGCGAATTTCTTTTAGCGTTCGACATGCCGTTTACCACCATCTGTTCCTTGTCTGTGGCTGCCGGAACAATAATTCCACCCGGGCACATGCAGAAAGAAAACACTCCGCGATTTTCCACCTGAGTGACCAATTGATAAGTTGCCTGCGGCAAAACTTTCGGATAGTTTTTGTGATATTGAATGCTGTTGATTAATTCCTGAGGATGTTCCGCACGCACTCCCATGGCAAAAGATTTGGCTTCGAGCGGCCACGACTTCTGATAAAACAATTCAAAAATATCGTGAGCCGAATGTCCCGTGGCCAAAAGGAAAGCTTTCCCTTCGAACTTATTTCCGTTTGAGTCTATTGCCGACAGAATTTCTCCATTTTTGATTTCAAAATCCACCACTTGGGTATTGAAAAAATACTCCCCGCCACATTCCAAAATAGTTTTCCTGATATTGGCAATAATTCCCGATAATTTGTCTGTCCCTATATGCGGATGAGCCTCATACAAAATGTCAGGTTCGGCGCCGTGTTCCACTAATTTTTGCAATATATTTTGCACATTACCCCTTTTCGAAGAACGTGTGTATAGTTTCCCATCCGAAAAAGTGCCTGCACCGCCTTCGCCAAAACACCAGTTGGAATTGGGATTTACTTCTCTTGTGCGAAGCAGCAAAGCATTGTCGCGTTTGCGTTCGCTTACCTCTTTTCCCCTTTCCAAAATAATGGGTTTCAAACCTTGTTCCAAAGCCGTCAACGCGGCGAACAAACCCGCAGGGCCTGCGCCAATAATAACCACAGGCGGCGATTTGCTCACATCCTTATATTGCGATTTCACAGGATTTTCCGGTAAAATTTCATCTCCTGAAAAAACACGGATTTTCAAGCGATAAACTATCGGACGTTTGCGTGCGTCAATAGATTTTTTCAGCAATTCCACTTTCCGGATTTCGGAAAGTGGTTTTTTAAGTTCCGAAGCCACACGTTTTGGAAGGCTTTCAATGCCCGAATATTCTTCAGCCGGAATGGCAATTTCTATTTCCTGCGCCATCATGTCTATTCAAAAGTTACGGTAAAACTAAATAAACGCGAAGTGATACGTTCTATGCGGCTTGTATAAATATTTGACTCATCGACAAATAAATTGCTAAGTCCGAACGACATTTTCAGTTCAACGGCAAATTTGAAATAACTCAAATAAAAATCGGAACCCACGCCAACCGTATAAGCAAAATTATGCGGATTGGCTTTCGCATAGTCATCTTCCTCATTAATATTGTTTTGCGGCTTTCGCAACGAAGCCAAATCAAAACTGTAAATGATTCCCGTAAGTACATAGGGACGCACTTCATTCCAACGTTTTGAACGAATTTTCAGTTCCAAAGGAACATCCAAGTAAACAGATTCTATTTGCCGTTTCCTGATTTCGGGCATGGCATCGCCCATTTTCAAATCATATTCAATGGTTTTTTGGCTGAAAGACAAACCCGGATTAAAACGAAGATTGGCATATTCAAAAAGCCTGAGGTCGGCAATAATCCCAACATTGAAGCCGGGAGCATAATAGGAATTAATCCCGTAAACCGTATCCGAGACCGGACGATTGGGGTCTAATTTCACATCGAACAACATTTGATTGTAGCCCAGCAAAAAACCGAAATGCAGGCGTTTTCTGTCGTAGCCCAGCAAATTGGGAATATCGGCAATGGCAGGAACAGCCATCAACGAAAACAGAAATAGCAGACATAGTTTTTTGAAAGACTTCCTTTTTAACATTGTATTTTATTTTCGCCCGGTGTAAAGGCTTGCTATTCCAAAAGTTAAAGGTTTGGCATCCGGATTTCTAAATTGTTGTTCTTCCAATTTTTTCAAAAAAGCATTCCCACTCGGAAACTCCCTTGCCGACTCGGGCAGATAAGTATAGGCTGTTTTATGTTTTGAAATAAGCCTTCCGCCAATTGGCAAAAACACTTTGGAATACAAACTATATAACTTTTTAACAATCTTGTACTTTGGTGTTGAAAATTCAAGAATTACCAATAATCCGTCTTTTTTCAGAACGCGATAAATTTCACTCAATCCTTTTTCCAAATGTTCAAAATTTCTAACACCAAAAGAAACGGTGCAAACATCAAAACTATTGTCATTGAAAGGTAAATTTTCGGCATCGGCATGAAAAAGGCTTATTTTTTCAGAAAGATTTTTGCGGTTGATTTTTTGCTGGGCAATCTCAAGCATTTTTTCAGAAATGTCGGCGCCGGTGATTTTGCTGTCGCACCTAGAAGCCAACAAAATAGCCACATCTCCGGTTCCCGTAGAAAGGTCTAAAATGTTCTCTTTTTTGTAAGGCAAAAGGGTTTTCAGGATTTTTTTCCGCCAACGCTTATCGATAGACAACGAAAGGAAATGGTTTAAAAAATCGTATTTCGGCGCAATATCGTTGAACATGGCTTCTATTTTTTCCCGTTCCTTGGAAATATTTTTTTGATTTTCAGCCATATTATATTAGTTTACTTCGGTTTTGGTTTTTTACTTGTTTTGTTCCTGAATTTCGCTGTACAAGCGATTTTTGTCTATAGGCACCACGCCCACATATTCGCAGACAATGCCTCCGGCAAGGTTCGAAATTTCGACAATATCTTTTACCGGATAACCCAAGGCCAAACACAGTGAAGCCACGCTGATTACCGTGTCGCCCGCCCCCGAAACATCGGCAATTTGACGGATATGTGCAGGAATCAATGTCGAAAAATGTTCTTTGCCCATTCTTTTGTCGCTAATGAATGCGCCTTTTTCGGAAAGTGTGATAAAAACTATGCCTACATTTTTTTCGGTGTGCAAACAATCGACAACTTTGCAAAGATTTTCTCGATTAATTTCGCCAACATTCACATTCAGGCCTTCTGTCAATTCTTTCAAATTGGGTTTGAAAAGTGTTACGCCTTCGTAATATAAAAAATTGCGCTTTTTAGGATCGACAGTCGTCGGAATTCTTAATTCATTGGCTTTACGAGTAATTTTTTGAATAATTTTCGGGGTAATGGAACCTTTGTCATAATCTTCAAAAATAATTACATCGATTTTTTCGGTATCCAAAAGCTGTTTGATATGAGCGATGAAAGCCTCTTCATCTTCGGCATCCAAAGGCGAATTGATTTCTTCATCGACGCGAAGCATTTGTGTGTTGTTGCCCAAAATACGGAACTTAGTCGTAGTAATCCTTTTCGAGGAACACATCATCCCTTCGGTACGTAAATTATTGTTTTTCAAAAGCTGAAACATGCTTTCGCCTTTAGAATCTTTTCCTATAACGGAACACAGCAAAGGCATGGCGCCCAAAGCCTGAATATTCAAAGCCACATTGGCGGCTCCGCCCAAACGTTCTTCGCGTTTTTTTACATCGACAATGGGAACGGGCGCTTCGGGTGAAATTCTGTCCACTTTGCCCCACAAATAAGAATCTATCATCACATCGCCAATAATCAGGGCGCGGAGTTTAGAAAATTGTTCCAAAATATTTTGTGTCATGTTTGTTCTTTATTTTCAAAAACTTTCTTCTTCGCTTATGGTCATTTCGCCACGCAAAGGGATTTCCAACAATTCTTCAATTTGTTTTTTGTCTGAATAATTTCCTAAAAGAAACATCATTTTTGCCACTGCGGATTCGGTGGTAATGTCGTAACCGTTTTTCACGCCGATTTCACGCAATTTGCAGCTTGTGGCATATTTTCCCATGTGGACAGCCCCTAATTGGCACTGGGTTACATTGAAAATGATAATTCCTTTTTCAATGGCTTCGCGCAAAGCGTTGATAAACCAATCGTCTGTGGGCGCATTGCCGGAACCATAGGTTTCCAGAACTACACCTTTCAAACCTTCGATTCCTAAAATCCCCCGAATGGTTTGCTCTTTAATCCCCGGATAAAGTTTCAGGATAACAATATTGTCGTCCAATTTTTTGTAAACTTTCAGCGCATTTGAAGGTTTGGGAGTAATCAGATTTTCTTTATAATTGATTTGTATGCCTATTTTGGCCAAAGAAGGGTAATTCCCCGATACAAAAGCTTCAAAATATTCCGAATTGATTTTTGTGGTGCGGTTTCCCCGGAAAAGCTTGTCTTCGAAACAGATGCATACTTCGGGTAGACTTGCTTTTTTGTTGCTGGCAATTTCCACCGAACCGACAATATTTTCGATGCCATCGGTACGAATCCGGCCCAAAGGCAATTGAGAACCCGTCAGGACAATGGGCTTATCCAAATTTTCAAATAAAAAACTCAATGCCGATGCCGTAAACGACATGGTGTCGGTTCCGTGCAAAACCACAAAACTGTCGTACGAATGATAATTTTCTTCTATCACCCTTGCCACTTCGAGCCAAAAACGAGGGCTCATATCCGAAGAGTCAATAATCGGGTCAAAAGTATAGGATTCTATCTGACAATCGAGCCTCGACAAAACCGGAACGGCATCGTAAATTTTACCCAAATCGAAGGGCTGCAACGCGCCGGTGGCAATATCTTCGACCATACCAATGGTTCCACCCGTATAAAGCAACAGAATAGATGTTTTTTTTGTCATTTGGAAATACGTTAAAATCCTTTAAATTTTAAAGGACAAAGGTACGTTTTTTTAACGAGCCATACCTTTCTCTTTTTGTGCTGTTTTGTGGCAATTGAAATAAGATTTTTAAAATTCTCTGTTTTTCAAATAAATAAAAATCAAAAAAAGAACATTTTCCGGCAATATTTCTTTGCCGTTTAAATTAATTCTTGTACATTTGCACCGTCATTTGAAAATTAATGTTCCAAATAGTTCATTTTTTTTCTTATGAGCTATGTTAAACAAAATTAATTTTTAGAAGATGAACATTTATGTATCTAATTTAAGTTTCCGTATTGGAGATGATGAGTTAAGAAGAATTTTTGAAGCACACGGTGAAGTAGCCTCAGCAAAAGTAGTTCGCGACCGCGAAACCGGCCGCTCTAGAGGTTTCGGATTTGTGGAAATGCCTAGTAACGAAGAAGCTCAGCAAGCAATTTCTGATTTAAACCAAAAAGAAATTGAAGGCAGAAACATCAACGTAAACGAAGCTCGCGAAAGAGAAGAAAGACCTAGAAGATAATGGTTTTTATTGGAAATTTCTAAA
>JAVBMO010000111.1:0-16694 GCA_031552355.1 Bacteroidales bacterium
ACTTCTGTTTGGAAATATGTGTTTTTCATATTAGCAGGTATTTTGCTAATAGCAATGATTGTGATGAGTAGATCGGCAGGTATTTCCGGCGATGAACATTTTCATGTGGATCATTCTCAAAAAGTAATCAGTTTTTATACATCATTTGGTTCCGATACCACTGCGGTATCACCTGAAGGAAGTTACAACCTTCCTTATTATGGGCAGGTTTTTGATACTTTTGTACACGTTTTGGCAAATCTGTTTGGAATTGATGATATTTATGCTTTTCGACATTTATGTAATTCTATTGTGGGTTGGATTATTATGCTATTTGTCGGATTACTGGCATTTAGATTAGGTGGTTGGCGAGCGGCAAGCATCGCCATCTTGTTAGCTTTTTTGTCCCCACGATTATTAGGCCATTCATTTAACAATTCGAAAGATATACCCTTTGCTGCAGCGGCCATGATGTCATTATACTATATGGTGCGATTTTTACAAACATTCCCGGTAATATCCAAAAAAATTGCAATCATGTTAGCCGTTAGTTTTGGGCTCGCTATTGGAACACGTATTGGAGGATTGCTTTTTATTGCATACTTTGGGCTGTTTTGTCTTGTTTTTTATATTGTTACATACAAAAAGGCGGGATTATTTAGTACACAAGGGAAAATGGCTTTGTGGAAATTAATTAAATGGGGCTTGGGAATTGTCGTTGGCGGATACATTTTAGCAATCATTGTTTGGCCCTATGCCCTTGTAGGCCCTATAAAAAATGTGATTGAATCGTTTAAATTAATGTCACAATTTGATGTGTCTCTTCGTCAAATTTTTGAAGGAAAGATGTATTGGTCAGATGCTTTGCCGTGGTATTATACACCTAAATATATTTTGATAACTATTCCTATTGCGGTTATTTTGGGAATGATTGTTTATCCATTCGTAGGAGGTTTGAAAAAAGAAAATAGATTTTGGACTTTTGTAGTTTATTTTGCTTTTATATTTCCTATTTTTTGGCTTATTTATACAAAAGCCAATGTTTATGGTGGCTGGCGTCATTCTTTATTTGTTTATCCTCCAATGATTGTTGCCGCAGGATTAGGATTTAATGGATTAATTTCATTGGTAAGAAACAAATATGTTAAAATTCTATTTTTGGCATTGCCTTTGGTTATGTTAATTAAGCCATTTATCCATATTATCAAAAATCACCCTTATGAATATGTGTATTTCAATGAATTAGTAGGTGGGGTAAATGGTGCCTATAAAAACTATGAAATGGATTATTATTTCCATGGCCTTCGCGAAGCAACAGAATGGACTGTTGATGACATAAAAAAGAACAAAACAGGTAATGAAAAAACAAAATTGGCCGGTTGGATTTTAGACGGAATTACCTATTACACGAGAAAGGACACAGCCGATATTTCATTGATTTTTGCTCGATTTTATGAACGTGGGAATTCTGACTGGGATTATGCTATATTTCCTAATGCAGGCGTATATCCGGAAAGGCGTACCAATGGAAGCTACCCACCCCAAGAAACCATCCACACCATCGATGTGGATGGCAAACCCATTACAGTTATTTTAAAGCGTACGGATAAATCGGATTTCTATGGATACCAACAAATGCAGGCAGGGAATATCGATTCTGCCAAAATATTATTTAAGAAAGCATTGACTGTAAATCCACGTAATGAAGCGGTTTTGACCAATATGGCTAATATTTATCTGCAACAAGGCCAACTGGATAGCGCTGAATATTATTTGAAACAATTCCTGTCATTTGATCCGAACCACGAAAACGAAAAATACATGATGGCTTTGGTAGCTTATTATAAGCAGGATTTCAATCGAGCATTGGCCATTTGCAAAGAGATGACGGATTATAACAAAAAATTCAGCAATGCCTATTCTTTGGCGGCTAATATTTATTTGCAAACAAACAACCCGTATTTTGCCGAAAAAGAATTGATGAAATTAATGGATGTGGGCGGTTTTGACCAAAATGCGTTTAATCAATTGTTTTCAATTTACAAATCCCAAGGTTTGGACGAAAGGTCAGCCCAAAAGAAAATCTTTAAGGAATTGGCAAAAAGTTACAAAAAGCAAGGGAACAAAGAAATGGCAGCCCAATTCGAAGAACAGGCAGGTCGAATTTAATGGTTGAACAAAAGAAAAACTAAACTGTTTAACTCTATTCAAAACTAATGAAATGAACTTTTAAATAAAATACATACTTATGAAGTCTATAGAAATTGCTAAAGATATTTTTTGGGTGGGAGGCATCGATTGGTCGTTGCGGAATTTTCATGGCTACAAAACGCAGAGAGGTTCTACATACAATGCCTATATTATCATTGACGAAAAAATCACGCTTATTGATACGGTAAAAGACTATATGTCCGATGAGTTTTTGTCGCGGCTTTCCTCGGTTATTGACCCTTCAAAAATCGATTATGTGGTGGTAAACCATGTGGAAATGGACCATTCCGGAGCAGTCCCTCATATTATGGAATTGGCACCAAATGCTACAATCGTAACCTGTGCATCGGGTGAAAAAGGGTTGCGCGAGCATTATAAAAAAGATTGGAATTTTAATGTTGTTAAAACCGGCGATTCACTCTCGTTGGGAAAAAGAACGTTGAATTTTGTAACCACACCCATGGTACATTGGCCGGACAATATGGTTTCTTATATGCCGGAGGAAAAAATCCTATTTTCCAACGATGCTTTCGGGCAGCATTTGGCTTCGTCGGAACGTTTTGATGATGAATTCCCTTTGGATATAATTTTGGAGGAAGCAAAAAAATACTACGCCAACATTGTATTTCCTTATGGAACGCAAGCGAGTAAAGCATTGGACGACACACAATCTTTGGAAATAAAAATGATAGCGCCAAGCCATGGAATTATTTGGCGTAAAAACTTGGCGGCAATCCACGATTGTTACGACAAATGGGCACATAACCGGTTAGAGAAAAAAGTGGTAATTGCTTATGATTCCATGTGGGGCTCAACCGAAAAAATGGCAAAAGCCGTTTACAAAGCCTTTGAACAAAAAGGTTATAAACTTCGCATTTTTGATTTAAAACTAACTGATATTTCGGATATTATGACCGAAATTTTAGATGCGGAATACCTTTGTGTCGGTTCGCCGACATTAAACAGTGGGATTATGCCCAATGTGGCAGCATTCCTTACTTACGTGCAAGGGTTGGCGCCAAAAAACAGGAAAGGAATCATTTTCGGTTCCTATGGTTGGGCGCAACGGAATGTGAAGGTTTTGGAAGAATATTTCGAAAAAACCAAAATCCAAATTGTGCATTCACATGTTGTAAACTACATTCCAACGGAAGAAAATTTGCTTGAAATGCAAAAGAAAATCGAAGACGTAATTTAATCGACAAAAAGATAAAAACTTATTCAGGAAACGGTTTCAAGCAAAAATTGGAACCGTTTTTTATTTTACAAGTCAATTTGTTTTTATTACCTTTGCTTCATGGAGTATCTCGAACATTTAGGATATTTAGGTTTATTTTTAGGGTCTTTTCTTGCTGCCACTGTGGTACCCTTTAGTGCGGATGCACTTTTGGTTGCCATGTTGGGTTTGGGAGGAAACGTGGTTTGGACCTTAAGTGTAGCTACTTTGGGCAATTGGCTGGGAAGCCTTACCACATATTGGATTGGGCATTTGGGGAAATGGGATTTCATTGAAAAATATTTTCGTGTAAAACCGGAAAAACTTGAAAAACAGCAAGCAACAATAAACAAATATGGAAGCTGGCTGGCCTTGTTCACATGGCTTCCCATTGTGGGAGATGTGTTTGCTTTGGCTTTGGGTTTTTATAGGGTAAACTTTTATAAATCAGCAGCTTTTATGCTTATAGGCAAATTCTTGCGGTTTTTGTTTTGGGTAATTCTTTTTTCAAAAGCAAAAGTTTTTTTGGGATTTTAACCTTCCCATGAATTAAACTTTTTGATTATCTTTGCATGTAAAATCATTCAAAAAATAAAACGTCTATGAGATTCATAATTAATGCCTTAAGTTTTTCGAAAAACCTGCAAGCCATCAGTGGGGTTTTAACCACAAACAATACACTTCCTATTTTAGATAACTTTTTGTTCGAATTAAAAGACTCGGATCTTCATGTAACGGCTTCGGATTTGGAAACCACTCTGAAAGTGCGTATTCCGTTAGAAAATGCTTCTGCCGGCGATATTGAAAAAATTGCCGTTCCGGCCAAAATGTTGTTGGATATTCTGAAAACTTTTGCTGATATTCCATTGACTTTCAGTGTGAATGCTGAAAATCTGGCTATTGAAATCTCTTCAGGGGAAGGAAAATATAAATTGGCCGGTTTGGATGCCGAAATGTATCCTATGTTGCCCGAAAAAAATAACATTACCCAAGTAATGATGTCTTCGTCGGTTTTGAGCACAGCCATTGCAAAAACCATTTTTGCGGCCAGCAACGACGAATTGCGTCCTCAAATGTCAGGAGTATTCTGTGAATTAACGCCGGAATACAGCACATTTGTGGCAACCGACGCACACAAATTAATCCGCTACCGCCGTTTCGATGCAAAAGCCGAAGAATCAGCAAGTTTTATTTTGCCGAAAAAACCTTTGAACTTATTGAAAAACATTCTTACTTCTAAAAAAGAAGAAATGGAAGTAAGTATGGAATTCAACAATACCAACGTTTTCTTTAATTTTGAAAACTACAGCATGGTTTGTCGCTTGATTGACTCCAAATATCCTAATTATGAAAGCGCCATCCCCAAAGAAAATCCGAATAAGTTGATTGTCGATCGCGAAGCATTTTTGACGGCCATCCGCCGTGTGGAGATTTTTGCCAATCAAGCGACACATCAAGTACGCTTAAAAGTAGATGGAAATGAGGTTTTTGTAAATGCTGAAGATGTGGAATATTCAAACGAAGCGGTAGAACGCCTGCCCTGCAGCTACGAAGGTACAGAAATTGAAATCGGTTTCAATGGTAAATTCCTGATGGAAATGCTTGCCAATTCCGACACCGACCAAATTTTGATTGAAATGTCGCAACCCAATAGAGCCGGCATTATTCTTCCTGTTCGCGAAGGAGAAGAAGAATCCAATGAGGACATTTTAATGTTGGTAATGCCTGTGATGTTAGCCAACTAAGAAAATAGATTTTTTCAAATAAAAAGAAGGATATAGATAAACATTTCTATATCCTTCTTTGTTTACATGAAAATCCTTGTGGATTTTATATCTGAAAAAATTGTTTTTTTAATTTTGAAATTCGATGAAAAAAACCTATCCTTTCTTTTTTGTAATTGTAATTTTGGGCTTGTTGTCTGCTTGTTCATCACCTTCCTCAACCACAAGCTACAAATCCTATACGCCAAGCCCTGCACCGGATTTTTCGGAATACAAAACTTTTGCTTATATGGATTTTACTTCCAAAAAAACACTTTCGCCGAAAATGTTGTCGGGGCTTTTGACCGTAGAAGCTGCCATAACAAACCAAATGCAGCAAAAGGGTTTTACATTGGTGAATTTTCAGAACAATCCCGATTTGCTGATAAATTTGGGAACATTTTTGTCGCAAAAAACCGAATTTACAGAAACTTTTGTGGCTTTGTACCCTGATCAAAATGTTTATTATTGTGGTGCAACAAGTTATATGAGCAATCACAATCCCGTGTCTTACCAATCGAATTTGGAGGAAATGAAATATGATGAAGGAAACCTCCTCATTGATTTGATTGATGCCAAAACCAACAAACTTGTTTGGCATGGTTCTGTAAGCCATATTTTCAAAGATGAAGAAAAAAACGTAAATTTGAAAACGCTGGAAAAAGAAATTCTCAACCTATTTGACAAGAAATTTCCTGAAATAGAGCAGAAACCATAATCAACATCAAATTTACTAAATGTCGTCCTTACCCTCTATTATTGTCGATTTAGCGCTAATTTTGATTGTAGCAGGTGCAGCCATTTTGTTGTTCAAGAAATTGAAGCAACCAATGGTTTTGGGTTATATTGTTGCCGGTTTCATTATCGGGCCTCATTTCTCCTTGTTTGCCACCATTACAGACCCTCAAAATATTACTATTTGGGGCGACATTGGCATCATCTTTCTGTTATTTGCCCTGGGATTGGAATTTAATTTTCGAAAGCTGAAAAAAGTAGGCGTAACGGGCTTTGTAACTGCATTGACAGAGTTGATAGGCATGTTTTTTACCGGATTCCTTATCGGAAAACTTTTCGGCTGGAGTCAAATGAACTGCCTTTTTCTTGGCGGTATGGTAAGTATTTCGTCCACAACTATCATTATCAAGGCATTTGAAGATTTGCACCTGAAAGGCAAAAAATTCACGAATATTGTGGTAGGGGTTTTGGTGGTTGAGGATTTGGTTGCCATTATGTTGTTGGTTATTTTTTCGACCATTGGAGTAACCAAAACTGTGGATAGCGGCCATTTGTTGTTCAGTATTTTCAAACTGATATTTTTTCTTGTTATCTGGTTTGTTTTGGGTATTTATTTATTGCCAACCCTTCTCAAAGGCATTCGCAAACTAATGACACCTGAAATCTTATTGATTGTTTCTTTAGGTTTATGTTTGGGCATGGTAGTTTTGGCTTCCGCAGCAGGATTTTCGGCAAGTTTAGGCGCTTTTGTCATGGGTTCCATTTTGTCCGAAACTATAGAATCGGCAGAAATTCACCGGATGATAAAACCTATTAAAAATCTTTTTGTGGCGGTTTTCTTCGTCTCTGTGGGAATTATGGTCGATCCGGCGGTTTTTAAGGATTATGCAATGCCTGTCATTGTAATTTCATTGGCGGTTTTAATCCTGAAAACAATCTTTGCCACGTCGGGTGTTTTCCTTTCGGGGCAAACCCTCAAAACGTCCATGCAGACAGGTTTTTCTTTGTCGCAAATTGGGGAATTTTCTTTTATCATTGCCACTTTGGGCATAAGCATGAAAGTGATCGATAATTATTTGTATCAAATCATTGTGGTCGTGTCAGTTATCACAACTTTCCTTTCGCCCTATGTGATGAAATTAGCCAATCCTGCCTATAATAAGTTAGTCTCATTTTTGCCGAAAAACTTGCGTTTGGCTGTCGAACAACACGATCCGGGACTAAAAACTGTCGGGCTTGAGACCGATTGGAAAAAAATGTTGAAAGCCTATTTTTCCCATATTTTGTTTTATGGAATCATTATTGTTGCCATATTGCTGCTTTCCCTGAGAATTTTACTGCCTTTCTGCCTCAAACAAATTGAAAATCCTATGTTGGCGAGAGTCGTTCCTCTTTTGGTTACTTTGGGAATTTTAACTCCGTTTTTACATGTTTTTGTCAGCCGAAGAATAGAACCCAAAGTTTATGTGCGACTTTGGAGCGACCGGAAATCATACCGGGCGTCTTTGTTCATAATGACGTTGTGTCGTTATCTTTTGGCGGTTTTTTGTGTGACGTTTCTTCTGTGGAACTATGTTTCATGGCAAATAGGGATTCCTGTGGGTCTTGTGGCTATGTCTGTTGTCATTGTCATGCTTTCGCGTTTCGATTTCAAAAGGTACAAACATATTGAAACACGGTTTTTGGCAAATCTGAATCAAAAGTCGAAACACCACGGTTTTGTTATTCCAGAATCGCTGGCAAACGACCTTCACTCTGCCAATTTTGAAGTCAGCGCCCAATCGGCATTAACAGGGAAAACGATAGGAGAGGTTCAATATAGGGAAAATTATGGAGTAAATATTGTCAGTATTTTTCGTGGGGAAAAACGGATTAATATTCCGGGGAAAGACGAATATATTTTTCCAGGCGACACCGTTGTTGTTGTGGGAACTGATGAACAGTTAAGTAATTTTGCCACTTTGGTAGAAACTCAGGGGAGTTTATTCGCCGAATATTCTGCCGATGAAGAAATGGATTTATACCAATTAGTGGTGGAAGAAGGGTCTAACCTTATAGGAAAAAGTATTCGGGATTCTGAAATCAGGGACATTTACAAATGTTTGGTTATTGGCATTGAACGTGTTCCGTGTTCCATTATGAATCCCGAATCTTCTACCATCCTGAATTGCAATGATGTACTGTGGATTGTGGGAAATAAAAAGAAAGTTTTGGACTTGGCAAAAAATAAGAAAAGAGAAGATGGGAATTAAAAAGACTCTTATTTGTAGAAGCAAAACGAAAGTGGATGTAGAAAAGGAAAATTAAATCCTTTTCTACATCCGGTTCTTTTATTTTACTAAAACCTTTATGTTTGAAAGCAATTCGCCATTTTTGCGAAGCCTTAGTAGATACGTTCCTTTTTCAAAATCCATTTTCAGCCGGAAATTCGATGTTTTAGGATTTGTACTCCAAACCACTCTCCCGTTCACATTCACAATTTCAAGAACAGAGCCTTGCAAATCATTGCTACTGAATGGAAGTTCCAACGAAAGTTCTTCTCCTTTTTTAACAGGATTCGGATATATTTTTATTTCTTCATTGTCAAGGGTTTCTTTTCGTTCTACAGATGTTTCTTTCCGTAAAAGGATTTCCTTTTCATAAACAGGGCTTAGGGTGGTGGAAATATTATCAGCGCTTACAATGGTAAAAGAAACCGGAATACGGTCTATCCCGGATTTTGAAAGCAAAGAGGCACTTCTTTGTATGCTTTCTTTTAGAATAGATAATTGAAAAGAAAGAGCTTCAAAAGAGGGATTTTCTTCGTTATGAGAAATATAGATGTAAGCGGAGCCTTCGTCAAAAAACAAAAGATGCCAATCAAGGTCTGTGGGATTTGATTTATAAGCCAAATCGAATAAATTCGAATATTCAACAGGAATTTGAATCCGTAATTTTATTTCTTGGCCAGGCCTGTCGCCTAAATTGGGGGTAATGGAAAAATTCACTGTTTTATTCAGATCCATCGTATCCGGAAAAGATTCAAAAATAAAAAATCCGTTTTGCAAAACCTTGATATTTAAATTTGTATTCCAACTGCAAGCAAAAGAATCTACCACAGAAACAGGATATTGGAATGTTCCTGCAGAATCGGAGGTGAAAATTGCTGTATTAGGATTGTCTTTTGAAAGTTCAAAAGCATTATCCCACAAAACGGTATCTAAGTTGGCGGTATATTCCCATTGATTAGAAGTTTTATCCACAAAATCTAATTGCCAACTGTAAAGCCATCCATTATGGGCATAATAGTTATCACAAATTTCTAAAATCCATTCCCCGTTATAGGGGCATCCGATTAAGTTGTTAAAAGTTTCTCTCATGGAATTTGATCCGGGTTTGTAATAACCGGTTTTATTAACCATATCTGTTTCAGGGATTTTCAGACTACCGAACTTTTGCTGAGAATCCATATATCCCAAACTGTTTGTTGTATAGTATTCCGACCAGCAATAGGTCCCCGGAGTTTTGCAAGGTTGATTGCTTGTGTCGTTAACAAGACATTTATTCCAGGGATTTTCTCCGCGGCGTCCTTGTACTCCGTGCCGACTTCTATAGCCTAAAGAATTGACATTCCCAACATCTATTCCTGTAGTTAGCATCACTGCTTTTTGTCCGGTTGGACATATCAAAGAAATTGAAAGATTTTGTGAGGCAGAATGTTCAATATTGGTACAGACAGTTTCAATTTCTTTGGAAGATGTTATTTTTTTTGTGGTTAAATAGCCCGAAATATAAATAGGGAGTTTTACGCAGGAAGCATTACCGAAACTTATGCATCCGCGATCCGGAATAAAAGTGAGGCTGTCGTACTGTTTTGTAGAAGCAGTTGCAATTTCCTTCACATTTGTTTTTATAACAGATTCAGGCGTATTGCCAATAGATAGTGATATAGTTTCATGGTTATACAAATTAGGGATTGTACCTACTCCAACGATCGGATTTCCTGCTACTCTTATACGAATATTGGATGTAGCTGAAGACTCGCAACCCAGTAAGTCTTTAATTTTAAGAGAAAAAACACTCCCAGCAGCCTTGGAAAAAATCTTTTGCAACTCATTTGACCCAACAGTTTCTAATACGTTTCCGTTCCTAAAATTCCAATAGAAAGTGCTGGTTGCATCGGATTGTTCATAGCCATTTTTACTATTGTCCGGATAAATTCCCTTGGCTTTTAGAATAACTGTGTCGTGTTGGCAAAGATCAATCATTTTATAATAAAAACGTTCAGAAACCCCATTTTCTGTAATATCTTCCCAACTTTCCTTTACCGGAAATGAAACACGGGTTCCATTCACTAATTTGTAGAAATGGTCATCTATGGCAACATTCACTTTCTGGCAATAAGGAATGCACTCTATTTTTATTTTCCATCCGTTATATATAGGAAAGCTTGTTGAGCTTTTAAATCGAAAAGTAATCTGAAATTCCGAAAAATTGTCTTTTGAAAATTGCCCCACATGATATATGCGTCCCTCCGGGATAAAATTTTCATCGTTATACCAATTGTAAGAGACCTGTTTACCAAGTCCTATAACAGGAATTTGGCTTTGGCCTTCTGTGATGAAAAGTGAATCGGAAGGATGAATATCTAAATCAAGGAAAGTAATTCTGTAATAAAAGCTATCTGTAGAGCGGAGGAAATCCACGCTTGGAGCAAAAGTTATTCTATGGTCTTCGTTTGTTGTGTATTTCCCATTTTTGCCGCCACTGTCATAAAAAATTGCAGAACAGGTTCTTACGGGAGTGGCGCCATAATCCTGATCCAATAAAATTGTATCTTGTGCATAAGACGAAGTACACAAAAGAGCAGAAAATAAAGAGATAAAAAGTATCACTTTTTTCATAAACCGGATTTTAAAATAGTTTCACAAAAAGTTCACACATGAATAAAAAGTTGTCCATTCAAAGGGATACATGTACTTTTGTACATTCAATTTAAAACAGCAACTTGTTTTTAGTCAGATACAAATATAGATATAATATTTAACGGTTAAGACAAAAATCAAAAATAATGTCATTAAAAACAAATTACCATACACATTCTTTTTTCTGTGATGGCGCAGAAGAGCCGGAAGCATACATTGTGGAAGCCATTGAAAAAGGGTTTACCCATCTGGGATTTTCCGGACATGCTCCCGTTCCTTTCGAAAACCGTTTTGCCATTAAGGAAGAAAAATTAGGAGAATATTGCCAAACCATCCACCAATTGACCACAAAATATAAATCGCAGATAAAAATCTTTTTGGGCTTGGAAGCTGACTATATTCCCGATGTCACCAAAAGTTTCAGTTCTTTAAAAAAAGATTACGAGATAGATTATATCATTGGTTCCGTGCATTTGGTAAAACCCGAAGACCGCAACGATAATGCGTGGTTTATCGATGGTTCCAAAATAGAAATGTATGACGAAGGCCTGCAAGAATTTTTTGACGGAGATATCCAAAAAGCTGTGAAAACCTTTTTCGATCAAACCAATCAAATGATTTTAAATGAAAAACCTGATGTTATCGGGCATTTCGACAAAATTAAAATGAACAATAAAGAGCGATTTTTTTCGGAAAAAGACCTGTGGTATCAAAATCTTCTCATGGAAACCATGAACTTGATAAAACAGGAAAATTGTATTTGCGAAATCAATTCCCGAGGTATTTATAAAAATCGCTATCCCGATTACTATCCGTCACAATCACTGTGGAAAGAGCTTCAGAAAAGGGATATTCCCATCATGATTGCCACCGATGCTCACAACCCCAAAGAATTAAACTTGCTTTATGGTGAAACGGTTGAACTTCTTCAGGATACAGGGTTTTCCGAAGTTTCTTATTTTGACAATGGGTGGAAAACGACTGTATTAGAGTAAAAGACCTTTCTGTATTCTATACCTTTGCCTTTGCCCGAACAATCAAACGCAAGGAAGCATCGTTGAACAGATAAGAAAAAAACCAGTCAAGAATGACAAATATCTTGTTTTTGAATCCAATGATGGAAAACAAATGAATAAAAAGCCAGACTGCCCAAGCAAAAAATCCGCCCCAGTGAAAACGAGCTATATCCACCACGGCACGGTTCCGTCCAACAATGGCCATGCTGCCTTTGTCTTTGTATTCAAAAACTTGAAATTTTTGCTTGTTGTGTAATGCAGTCAAATTTTTCGCCAAATTCTCCGCTTGTTGTATGGCCACCGGCGCTACTTGCGGATAACCCCCTGCATAATTTTTATCTGTCTGAAAACACATATCACCCAAGGCAAAAATATTTTCATAGCCCTGCACTTGTCCGTATTCATTTACTTTGAGCCGGTTTGCCCGCCCCAATAGTTCAGGCTTATCCAAACCGTTGATGGAACAAGCCGAAATTCCACTTGCCCAAATCATAGTATTTGAAACAATTGTACTACCATCGTTCAATAAAACCGTTTGCCCATCATAATCAAAAACCTGCTTGCCAAGAATGATATCCACACCCAATTCCGCGAGATAATGATTTGCATGGTGGAACGATTTTTCCGACATAACCGAAAGCAGACGGCCGGAACCTTCTACCAAAAGAATTTTTACTTCCTCGGGGCGTATTTGCGGATAATCGCGAGGAATGATATAGCGTTTCATTTCGCCCAAAGCCCCTGCAATTTCAACGCCTGTTGGGCCGCCGCCAACAATGGTAATGGTCAGTTTTTGTTGGCGTTCTTCCTCTGTTGAACAAACGGCCGCTTGTTCCAAAATTTCCAACAGATGATTCCGAAGCGCCAACGCCTCGCCAACCGATTTCATCGGGAATGCATTTTTTTGCACATTTTGAAGCCCGAAGAAATTAGAATCGGCGCCTAAAGCCAAAACCAAATAATCGTACGAAATATCGCCAATATTGGTTTTCAAAATCCTATTCTGTGCATCGACAGATTCAGCTTTGGCCATCACAAATTTATGGTCGGGAAAAGGTTTAATTTCTTTACGATAGGGAAACAAAATAGAACTGGGTTCTATTTGGGCTGCCGCCACCTGATAAAACAGGGGCGCAAACTGATGGTAATTATTTTGGTCTATGAGCGTTACGCGGAAAGGACTTTTTCTCAACGCTTTTGAAAGGGTAAGCCCTGCAAATCCTCCTCCGACTACAACAACATGGGGCTTTATATCTATTTTGGTTGACATTTTTAAAGGTTTATTTTACAATATATCTTTATAACAAGAAAAAGCAAAAAGTGTTTATTGTATGTCGGAAGAAGATTCCAAACTTTCGGCAATTTCGGGGATCATAATTCCTTTTTCAACAAAAACAGGGTATGCCACATTTCATTTAACCAGTTTTTTAGACTCTGTTTAAAAATAAGAAAAAGCAGGATTTTGACAAGTATTTTTTTCTTCTTAGACAGGGTGAGCAGGATTAATTTTGCCTTTGGCAAAATTAAAAATATGTAAATATTGTAAATCCCGTCTAAATGTAAAAGCAAGCCAAAATTTAAACGTTTTTTTTGCAATATTGGGTATAGAAAAGTAAATTTCACATCTATTATTGGGTATAAAAAACGAAATATCTTATCGGTTATTGATGCCATTTTTCGAAATTTAAAATATCAATAAAATAAAGCAGAAAATCTTTATTGTATGTCGGAAGAAGATTCCAAACTTTCGGCAATTTCGGGGATCATAATCCCCTTTTCGACATAGACAGGGCGAGCCATACGTCGTACGATAGGCCGGTAATGTTCAAAAACCAAACCGGCAACCACGCATAAAAATCCGCAAATGACAAATGTGTAAGGAATCCCTATCCATTTTGCCACAAAACCTATTAAAAGATTTCCAAAAGGTGTTAAGCCCAAAGCCATAGCATAGAAGCTAAGTACCCGACTTCGCATTTTCTCAGTAGTAAGTGTTTGCAGTAATGTATTGGCAGAAGTAATGGTGGCCACCATTCCAAATCCGGTAAAAAGTAGCATGAAATAATTCAAAAAATCAATCCGCAAAAAAGAAAAAACGCCCAAGCTTACACCAAACAAAATAACACTGATACTGACCACTTTGCCCAGGCCCAAAACGCTTTTGCGAGCGGCTAAATACAAGGCTGCCAAGAATGCGCCCAGGCCTAAACTTCCCATCATAAAGCCTAATGTAGCGCTATCTCCACCAACCACATCTTTGGCAAAAGCCGGCATTACCGTAATGAATGTTACGCCAAAAAAACTGAAAAATCCCAAAAGCAACAATAACGTACGGATGGGTAAAAACCCCGATACATAACGGAATCCTTCATGAATTTCTGAAAAAACATTTTTGGAAGATTGTTTCATTTCCTCTGTTATCTTGATTTGACACAGAGCAACAATTACCCCAAGATAACTTATGGCATTGATTAAAAAGCAAATTCCCTCTCCGGTAAGGGCTATTAAAACCCCGGCAACAGAAGGCCCCACCAAACGAGCCCCATTAAATGTGGCTGAATTTAAAGCAATGGCATTATTGAGATTTTCTTTTTTATCCACCAAATTGATTACCAAAACCTGACGTGTGGGCATGTCCATAGAATTAATAATCCCAATAATTAAACTCAAGCTGAGAATATGCCAAACTTCAACCGTATTTGTCAATACCAAAATGGTAAGAATTGAGGCTTGTATTCCCAATAAGGTTTGAGTCGTAAGTAAAATACGGAGTAAACGAAAACGATTGCAAATGACTCCGGCAAAAGGAGATAGAAAAAAGCCCGGCGCTTGGGTCAGAAAATTAACAACACCCAAAAGGACCACACTCCCTGTAAGCCTGTAAATAAGCCAACTCATGGCAATTTGCTGCATCCATGTTCCGGTGAGCGAAACACATTGCCCGAAAAAATAAATTCGGTAATTTCTTGAACTTAACGAAGAAAATGTCGATTTTACGGCAGCAAAATTGTTGGGTATCAGCTCTCTGAAAGACTTCCGATTTTTCATTTCTCTTTTTTATAAAACCCTCTCAAAACCTGTATGTACTGTTAGAGGCCATTCGAAGTATCGAACGGCCTCTACGTAACGCATGGAAAAGAAATTTGTTTTACTTTTCCTCTTTTAATATCTGCCTGAGCGAAGTTTCCAGTTCTTCGAGCAATTCAGGGTTGTCGGTCAAAAGTTGTTTAACGGTCTCGCGGCCTTGCCCCAATTTGGTTTCGCCATAGCTGAACCATGACCCGCTTTTCTTTATCAAACCTTTTTCTACGCCAATATCCAAAATTTCGCCTATTTTAGAAATGCCTTCGCCAAAAATCAAGTCAAATTCTGCAATGCGGAAAGGGGGAGCTACTTTGTTTTTCACAATTTTCACTTTCACACGGTTTCCAACATTGGTTTCGCCTTCCTTGATGGCTTGTGTACGGCGAATATCAATCCGTACCGAGGAGTAGAATTTCAAAGCATTTCCTCCGGTGGTCGTTTCGGGATTTCCGAACATGACACCGATTTTTTCGCGCAATTGGTTGATGAAAATACAACAACAATTGGTTTTGCTTATATTTGCCGTCAATTTACGCAAAGCTTGCGACATCAAACGGGCTTGCAAACCCATTTTCGAATCGCCCATTTCGCCTTCAATTTCACTTTTGGGCGTAAGAGCCGCCACGGAGTCAATAACTATAATGTCGATAGCTCCGGAACGAATCAAATTGTCGGCAATTTCCAAAGCCTGTTCTCCGTTGTCGGGTTGCGAAATCAACAGGTTTTCAATGTCCACACCCAATAATTTGGCATAGTTGCGGTCAAATGCATGCTCCGCATCAATGAAAGCAGCAATGCCGCCACTTTTTTGTGCTTCGGCAATGGCGTGTATGGCCAAAGTGGTTTTACCGGAAGATTCCGGCCCATAAATTTCAATGATTCTTCCTTTGGGGAAACCACCAATTCCCAAAGCGGCATCCAAGCCGATGGATCCTGTGGAAATGGCTTCCATTTCTTCAATAGGAGCGTCACCCAATTTCATGATGGCGCCTTTGCCGTAGGTTTTTTCTATTTTTTCAAGAGTTCCTTGTAGAACTTTCAGTTTTTCAAGTTTTTGGTTGTTTTCTGTGTCTGGTGAAGATTTTGCCATAATTTCTAAGGGTAATTTATTTTTTACAAACTTACATTTTTTATTCGAATTATTTCACTGCAAAGTTCACAGCACAAAACGACAAACTGTGTCGCCCTGAAAGATAATTCAAAAAATATTTTATTTGGCTAAAACAAAGTCTTTTATATCCAGTTTTTCGTCGAAAAGAGAACTCAACTCCATGCCTTTTTCGAGATGGAAAGCCTGCAATCCGGCTTTTCTGGCGCCTTCGATATGTTGTGGGCTGTCGTCAATAAAAAGGGTTTCCTGCGGATTCATGGAATGTTTGCTCAATATTGCTTGAAATGAATCTACATGCGGTTTTCGCATACCCATTTCCGAAGAAAAGAAAGCTTCGTTGAACAAAACGGAAAAAATATCGAATCCGAATTTTTGTTCCATTTTCGGCCTGAAATTCTGAAGGTTAATTTCGTTTGTGTTGCTAAAAAGATAGGTTTTGTATTTCAATTTCAACAAACCCAACAATTCCACCCGATGCTTGGGGATGTCAATCAGAATGGCATTCCAAGCGTGGTCTATCTGTTCGCCGGTAAGAGGCAAGCCGCTGAGTTCGCGGATTTTGTTCCGCAATTCGGCAGAAGAAATTTTGCCTTCTTCGTAAAGGTCAATAAAATCGGATTGAGCTGCTTGCGTGTAAAAACTCTCAAAATTTACGATACCGAATTTCCTGAATTC
>JAVBMO010000176.1:0-4096 GCA_031552355.1 Bacteroidales bacterium
AAAAATTTTTCGACTATATTTGTATGTTGCATATTTGTAAGTTGTTTTTATATTTACTTGAAAATCAAATATAAAATTACAACTTTTTATTCAAATATGCAACTCTTTTATCTTTTTTCTTACATCGAACTCAGGTTATAATGATTCAACTATATCTTCAATTCCGAAGATGTTCATGATTCCGCTTCGCTAAATTGCATTATCAAGAGCAATTTGTAATTGTTGTTTAAAAAATATCCGTAATTAATCCCGTGAAGAAATACAAAAGGAACTTTCAAGCGAAAATATCTTCAGATAAATTTGTATAAAAACTCAAAAAAAAATATTTTAGCAAAAAACTTTTTGACAGGCTTGTTATACTGGATATGATAAATAACGAACATTCCGTTTAAAATAACTTTTATCTGAATTTTTCAATGGGAAGTTCAGAAAATTTTTGTATTTTTTTTACATAATGGTCAAAGACAATAGAACCTTTATACCATTGAAACAATTTCATTTGTGGTTTGCAAAGTTTTCTTTTTTTTCTAATTTTGAAAAAATGCCTATAAAAAGAAAAGTGTGCTCGTGTTACAGCAAAAAATTCTGCCGGATTTCCGCCTGCTAAAAATTTTAAGGCTGCCACACCATCAAGAATAAGGCGCAAGGCAAAGACTTTGAATATTTCGTTTGAGGGTAGATTTTTGTATAGCAGGGTGAAATTATTTCTAAAGTTCAAATAGGTTTTTCTTGATGAACTTTTGGGCAAAGTTCCGCCACCCACATGGTAAGCTACCGATTGAGCACAGTAAAATACTTTATATCCTTTATTTTTCACTCTCCAGCAAAAATCAATTTCTTCCATGTGTGCAAAAAAATCCTTATCCAAGCCACCCAAAGTGTTGTAAACATCTGAACGAACCATCATGGCAGCACCTGTAGCCCAAAAAATTTCGCAGTTTTGATCGTATTGATGTTCATCTTTTTCCAAATTATTGAAAATTCTCCCACGGCAAAAAGGATAGCCCAAACTGTCGATAAACCCTCCGGCTGCTCCGGCATATTCAAAGGCAGTTTTGTCGTAGTAAGAAAGCAGTTTGGGTTGGCAGACAGCAATTTTCTCATCCAACTCCATTAATTGAAGCAAAGGTTCTAACCAATTGGGACTTACTTCTATGTCGGAATTAAGTAGTAAATAATAGGGTGTATTTACGTGTTTCAGCGCTTCGTTATAACCACCGGCAAATCCAAAATTCTTTTTATTCTGGATGATTCTGATATTCGGATATTGGTTTTGCAGGAAGGCTACGGAATCATCACTTGAAGCATTGTCAGCAATAATAATTTCTGCGAAATCGGAATTATATTGAATAACAGAAGGTAGGAATTTTTCTAAAAATTTTTTTCCATTCCAGTTTAAAATAACAACAGCAATTTTTTTAGAGGTTTCCTGCATTTGGTAAAAGTAATTTCTGCAAAAATACAATTTTATTCCATACCATTCCAACTAACTCTATCAGCTTTATGCCTATTGGTGCGAAATAAAGCTTTGTAGGTCGATTCTTTTCTCATTTCTTCTTTTGTGCTGGCAATGCTTGCATCCAATTCAAAACCAATAAGCAGGACTATGGCATTAAAATAAATCCACAATAAAATAATTAAAAGTGTTCCTATAGAACCGTAAAGAGCATTGTAGCGTGAAAAATTATCAATATAAATGTTAAAACCCACCATAAGAACAATAAAGAGGATAGTTGCCAAAATGGAACCGGCAGAAATAAACCTGAAACCTTTTTTATTGGCAGGCGCCATATAATAAAACGAAGAAATAGTAAGGCATGTCAGCAATACGAGCAAACACCATTTTCCGAAAATAAAAAGATAATAAACAAAGCCATTACTTAAAAATCCAATATTAACTAAATAATCCAAAAGATACTGATAGCCAATGATAAAAGAAAAAATAATAACAATCAGAAAAACGGTAATCAAAACCAAAGCCAAACAAATCAGTTTACGTTTTACGAATTTCCGGCTTTCAATGGCGTGGGTCGTTTGGTTGAATGCTTTGATAATTGCATCCATTCCATTGGTGGAAAAATAAAGCGCCGCCAAAAAACCGAAAGACAACAAACTATTATGTTTTTTTAGCATAATGCCGTCAATAGTGGATTTTACCATATCATAGGCAGCATCGGGAATAATCAGTTCCAAATTAGCATAAATTTCAGCTTGTAAGTGCGCAATGGGCAAGTACGGGATTAGTGTAAAGAAAAAGATAATTGTAGGAAAAATGGCAAGGAAAAACGAAAACGACAAAGCGGCGGCTCGTTGTGTGATAGATCCTTTTTGCAATCCTTCAATAAAGAATTTGGCAACATCGAACAAACTCAATCCTTGAAATCCCCAAGGAGTAATTTTATGAGAGGCATGAATGGTTTCCCTGATTGGACGCCAAAAAAGAAATCTACGAAAAAGTTTTTCCCAATATATTTTTACCATATTTTATTTTTCTGCAATTAAACTAAGGTCTAAACTCTTTATTTGGTGAGTTAAAGCACCTACAGACAAATAATCAACACCGGTTTCGGCATAGGCTACAATAGTTTGTTCTGTGATGCCGCCAGAGGCTTCGGTCTCAAAACGGTTTCCTGCCATTTCCACTGCTTTTTTCATATTTTCGGGAGAGAAATTGTCGAACATAATCCGTTCTATTCCACCGGTTTCCAAAACTTGTTGCAATTCTTCAAAATTGCGGACTTCTATCTCGATTTTTAAATTTTTGTTTGTACGGGCTAAATAATCTTTTGTACGCTGAATAGCAGGTGCAATTCCACCGGCAAAGTCAATATGATTGTCTTTGATCATAATCATGTCGTACAAGCCAAAACGATGGTTGTGCCCACCACCTGCCAATACAGCCATTTTTTCCACCAATCGAAGGTTTGGTGTAGTTTTTCGAGTGTCCAAAAGTTTGGTATGAGTATGCGAAATCAATGAAGTTAAATGATGTGTATAAGTAGCAATTCCACTCATTCTTTGCATAAAATTTAAAACCGTGCGTTCGCCGGTTAAAATGAAAATAGCTGAACCTTTTACAGAAAAGATAATATCGCCTTTTGCGATTTTGTCGCCATCCTTTTTGAAGAATTCTAACGCTAAGGTATTATCTACTTTTTTATAAACTTCTTTTGCAATATCAATCCCACAAATGATTCCTTCTTGTTTGGCAATTAAAAGGGCTTTGTTTTGAGATTCGGGTAAAATGCAGGCTAAAGAAGTGTGGTCGCCATCGCCAATATCTTCTTTCAGGGCATTTTCTATAATTTCGCTTAAAGTCATGATTTTTATTTGTATTTTAATGCAAAAATAAGCTTATTTTATTGAATTAGAAAACATGAAAAATATCCACTAAGAAGACAAATTAAAAATAGGAAAAATGATTTATTCTTTCTTTTCTTTGCTTTTATAAAATTTGCAGACATCTGTCAAGCCGCATTCGTTGCATTTGGGGTTTCGGGCGGTGCAAATATAACGGCCATGCAGAATAAGCCAGTGGTGGGCAATGGGGATTTTTTCTTCAGGAATATATTGAATTAATTGTTTTTCCGTTTGCAAGGGATTTTTTGCACCGATAGTCAAGCCTATACGGGCTGAAACACGGAAAACATGCGTATCCACGGCCATAGCTGGCTTATTAAAGACCACCGAAGCTATTACATTAGCGGTTTTCCGTCCAACGCCGGGCAATTTCTGTAATTCATCCACATTGTCGGGAACTTGTGAATGAAAATCCGAAACCAGCATTTTGGCCATTCCAAGCAGGTGTTTACTTTTGTTTCGGGGATACGAAATAGATTTAATGATGTCGAAAATGGCATCTTCGTTTGCTTCAGCAAGGACTTCGGCAGTCGGGAAATGTTCGAAAAATAGGGGGGTAGTCATGTTTACCCGTTTATCTGTACATTGCGCCGACAAAATTACCGCAACCAAAAGCTCGTAAGGGCTTCCGTAAACCAATTCACTTTCGGCGATAGGCCTGTTTTTTTCGAAATATTCGATTACCTTATTGAAAAGTTCTTGCTTTTTCACACAAAAGAAGTTTTATTTTTTAAAA
>JAVBMO010000032.1:0-6433 GCA_031552355.1 Bacteroidales bacterium
ATCACCGCAAGATTATGGCTTTGTCATTCGTAAAAAAGACTTATATCCCGAAGTTCCCACCTATATTGTACAAGTGGATTCATCGATAAGCAATCTGCACGATTTTGCTTTGCAAAACAATTCTTCTTATAAAATGTTGAAGATGCTGAATCCGTGGTTGGTAGATACCAAATTGACCAACAAAGGGAAAAAAATATATGAAATAGAATTACCGGTTAAAAACTGAATCTATCAAAAATACATTCAAAATGAAAAAATCACAGAGGCGTTAAAGTAATTAAGAAAGTATTTTCTTGTACACATAAAACGCATATTCCAAACCGGATTTTTCGTCAAAAAAGGTTTCGGATTTTTGTTCAATTTTCCATTCGGATTTGTTGATTTCAGGGAAAAAAATATCGGCTTCAAAATCTTTGTAAACATGCGTAATATAAAGTTTTTGAGCATACGGTAAAAATTGTTCGTAGATAGCGCCGCCGCCAATTACGAAATTTTCTTTTTCGTTGTCGCAAAATTCAAAAACCTCGTCTATAGAATATGCCACTTCGCAACCTTGAAAATGAAATAACGGATCCTTCGTAATTACAATATTTTTTCGTTTGGGAAGTGGTTTAAAAGGCAATGATTCAAAGGTCTTGCGTCCCATAATAACCGTATGTTCCGAAGTTATTCTTTTGAAATATTTCAAATCTTCGGAAATATGCCATAAAAGGTCGTTGTCTTTGCCAATGGCATTGTTTTGTGCAATGGCAACAATGATTGAAATAGGTTTTGAGGTCATGGCAACAAAATTTTAAACGGCAACAATTCCTTTAATATGCGGATGAGCATTGTAGTTTTCCAATTGGAAATCTTCAAAAACAAAATCGAAAACGGATTTCCGCTCAGGATTCAAATGCATGGTCGGCAAAGGGAACGGTTCACGTGTCAATTGCAGTTCAGCGCCTTCTATATGGTTGTTGTAAAGGTGGGCGTCGCCTAAAGTATGAATAAATTCGCCGGGTTGCAAGCCGCAAACCTGTGCAATCATCATGGTAAGCAATGCGTAGGACGCAATGTTAAAAGGAACTCCCAGAAAAATGTCGGCGCTGCGTTGGTAAAGCTGGCAAGACAATTTCCCATTAGCGACATAAAATTGAAATAAAATATGACATGGTGGGAGCGCCATTTTTTCCAATTCGCCTACATTCCAGGCACAGACAAGCATTCGACGGGAATCGGGCGTATTTTTAATTTGGTCTATGACTTGAGAAATTTGATCAATTTGACGCCCTGAGGCATCGCTCCAAGAGCGCCATTGTTTGCCGTAAATAGGGCCTAAATCGCCATTTCCATCAGCCCACTCATCCCAAATGCTCACTTTGTTTTCATGCAAATATTTAACATTGGTTTCGCCTTTCAGAAACCAAAGCAATTCATGTATAATTGAACGAAGATGTAACTTTTTGGTTGTCAGCAGAGGAAATCCCTTGGAAAGGTCAAAACGCATCTGATAACCGAAAATGCTGCGAGTTCCGGTCCCCGTGCGGTCTTCCTTGGAAGCACCTTCGGTTAAAACCTTATTTAACAAATCTTTATATTGTTGCATATTGGAATAATCTTTCCTACAAAGTTAGCAATAAAGATTGAGAATAGAGTGGGCTATCTTCACAAAATTCTTTACCTCTTGTTGCATATATTCAGCTTTTTGTCGAAATTTGTTGTTCGGTTTATCATTATTCACAATTCATTATCATTGCATGCTTCCTGTTTCCCTAACCATCGAAGGACTTTATTCCTATAAAAAGCGTACCACCATAGATTTTCAGTCGCTCAGCCAAGACCATTTATTTGGCATTTTCGGCGCAGTGGGAAGTGGTAAAAGTACTTTGCTGGAAGCTATTTTGTTTGCCATTTATGGTCAAGTGGAACGAATGAATCGCAACGACAAAGTTTCGGAAAATATGCTCAATTTGTCGAGCGATAAACTGTATGTGGAATATTCGTTCAGCGCTAAAAATGAGATTTGGACAGCCGTTCGGCAATTGAAACGGTCCGGCCGCCAAAAGCAAAATATCGAAGTGGTAACGCCTGCCTTTTACAAAGGCCAAGGGAACGCAATGATTCCGGTGGAAGAGCAGGAATTTTTGCAGGCAGTGGGGCTCAGTTACGAAAATTTCCGTAGGGTGGTTATTATTCCCCAAGGGAAATTCCAGGAATTTCTGCAATTGGGCGACAGTAAACGTTCTGAAATGATGATGGAACTTTTTCCTGAGTTGCAAAAGTTCGATTTATCGGAAAAAGCCGCTGTATTGCTGACGGAAACCGGACATAAAATAAAGGTAAAGGAAGAAACTTTATTGGCTTTGGGTGAGATTTCCGAAGAAAACATTGAACAGCTAAGTGTTTCCGTGAAGGAAAAGGAACAACAATTATTACAAGGAAAAGAGGTTGAAATCATTTTGAGTAGGCAGCTTCAGGAAATGCAGCAAATCAAAGATTTAAGCGAAAAACTAGAAAAAACGCGTAAAGATTTGCAAAATGTAGAACAGCAAACGAGCGAAATTTTAGCTTTGGAAGCAAAAGTGAATAAATATGAGCATTGCGTCAATGTTTTCAAAACAGATTTGGTGTCGTTTGAAACGGCGGAAACGGATTTCCAAAAGCTTCATTCTTTACTAAAAAAGCAAGAGGACGATAGTTGTGTAATCAAGCAGAAAATCAGCGATTCGGACAAACGGCTGCACCAATTAAAAGAACAGTATGAGCATCGTCAGGAATTGCAGGACAAAGCTCAGGATTTAGGCCATATTTGTTCTATTTTTGAAGAAGAAACCAAACTTTCTGAAGCTCGAAACGAATCGAAAATCAAAGGAAATGAAATAGCAGAGAATGCTTTGAAAATAAATTCTTTAAAAGAAAATATCCAAAAGTTGTCGGAGGAAAATTCAGCGCTTAAAAATCAATTGCTAAACGAAGATGAAATCACGGTTTTGAGCAATTGGTTTTCCGTTCAAAAACTGTTGGTGAAAGACAAATTCGAAAAGCTTCAAACTTTGTCTGTATGTGAAATTACCTGTAAAAATGCTTTGCAAAAAATTACTGATGCTTTGCAAAAAGTAGATTTCTTGCACCACTTGCCGGTGGATTTTCCTGAAATAGAAAAAATATTGAACTCGAAATTGCAAACTGTGGCAAAGGAAAAGCAGCAAACGGAAGAGCATTTGCAACATTTGCAACTGAAAGAAAAGTTGAGCGAATACAGTAAAGAACTAAAAGACAATCATGCATGCCCTTTGTGTGGTTCTCTGGAACATCCTAAAATTATACAATACGAGAGTGTAGCCAAAGAAATTTCCGCTTTACAGGCCAACAAAGAACAAAACCGGATTGAAGAACAGAAAATCAGAGATTTGCATACAGGATTTTTAAAATTGGATAACGAGCGGCAGAAATCGGCAGAAAACCTTTTTTCTATTCAAAAACAAATTGAAAAAAGCCAAGCGGATTTAGAGGTTCATCTCTCAAAATTTCCGCAACAAACGCAGTTTTCGCCCGATAATGAAACGACTTTTGTGAATGCACTTGAAAAAAACAGAATTCAAAAACAAGAAATTACCAAAAAGGAGAAAGAAAGAGCACTCTATGAGCAAAATCTGACCGAATTACTTGCGAAAACAGAAACACTTAAAGCCGAACATCAAAAGATAACAGAAGGCATTTTGTTTGCCGAAGGCAGTGTCAGAACTATTTTGGGACAATTGAAACTTTTGACGATTGAAGAATGCCGGCAATATTCTTTGGACACTTTAAAACGGAATGCAGAGCATTTGAGAAATCAACATAAAGAGATTGAACAGGCTTATGCAGACGAAAATAACCAGCGCCAGCAATGGGAACAAAACTTGTCGCATCTTGATGGTGGAATCCTGCAATTGAAGCAGCAAATGGCTGATAAAACGGCCTTTTTGCAAACGAAAGAAAAGGAAATTGCAACAAAATTGCAACAAACATCTTATTCGGATTTGAGAGAGATAAAAGAAATTCTTCTGCAAAATCTAGATATTCAGGAAATTCACAAGCAAATAAACAAACACAAGGAAACACTCCACGCCCTGAAGGAACTTTTCTTGCATTTGGAAAATCAATTGTCCGGCGCACAATTCGATGCCGAAAAATATGAGCAACTTCAAGCACAACACAAAAGTAAAAAAGAAGAGCAAAGTATTTTAAATCAAGAATTAGGGAAGCTTACACACAAATTATCGACTTTAAAAACCGATTTAGAAAGGCAAAAACTTTTGAAAAAGGAATTGCAACAATTGCAAATCAGGCATGAGCATCTGCAAAAGTTCAAAAGTTTGTTCAGTGGAAATAAGTTTGTGAAATTTGTTTCGTCATTGTATTTGCAGGAAATGTGCAATGCCGCCAACAAACGGTTTATGAACATGAACCGCAACCGTTTGAGCTTGGAATTGAATGAAAATGCCAATTTTGTGATTCGCGATTTTATGAACGAAGGCAAAACCCGTAACGTAAAAACACTTTCAGGCGGACAAACCTTTCAGGCTGCATTGGCGCTGGCATTGGCCATGACAGACAACTTACATTTAGACGGCGACAGTAAAAGCTTTTTCTTTTTGGACGAAGGATTTGGCTCTTTGGACAGCAAATCGTTGCAAACAGTTTTTGAAAGTTTACGCTTGTTGCGCTATGAAAACCGCATTGTAGGCCTGATTTCCCATGTGGAAGATATGAAACGGGAAATCCCACGCTACCTGCAAATTACTAACACAGAAGAAAATGGTTCTGAAGTGGAAATGGTGTTTAGTTAGAGGCCTTGTATTCAAAAAATAGGTTGTATTTTTAAGTTAAATAACTGTTTGAATTTTATACTTAATTGATGATATTTTCCGTTGTTTAACTTTATACAGAGAGAGCCATAGAGAAATTTTGAATTCAGAATTTTGAATTAAACAGCCGGAGAATACAGAGGTATTTTGCCGAAGGCAAAATTGAATCCTGTAAATCGCTAAAATTTAGACAGGATTGACAGAGTTAACAAGCAAAGTAAAACCTGAAAATCCTGTCTATCTTGTCAGAGAAAGGTGTCGCGCAGCGACAAACATTCATCATTCATATTTCATCACTCATCGTTAAATAAAGAAAATCCTGTCCATCCTGTCGAAAACGGAATGTCGCGCAGCGACAAACATTTTCAATTTATTTGACACAGAGAGCCACGGAGAAATTTTGAATCCAGAATTTTGAATTAAACAGCCGGAGAATACAGAGGTATTTTGCCAAAGGCAAAATTAAATCCTGTCAATCGCTAAAGCTTAGACAGGATTAACATGTTTTTGGCTGTTCCATTCTTCATTGTTCATTGTTCATTAAAGAAGTCCTGTCAGAGAAAGGTGTCGCACAGCGACAAATATTTTCAATTGATTTGACACAGAGTAACACGGAGGCAAATCTTAAATCAGGAATTAAACAGCCGGAGAATACAGAGGTATTTTGCCAAAGGCAAAATTAAATCCTGTAAATCAAAGTTTAGACAGGATTGACAGAATTAACAAGACAGTAATACCTGAACGTCCTGTCAGAAAAAAGTGTCGCACAGCGGCAAACATTTTCAATTCTCAACTTTCAATTTTCAATTAAATTGTTCATTATTCATTAAAAAAGTAGTACTTTTGTTTCGTGTTAGTACCTCAATCGACATATAATTTCCAATTGAATAACTTTTACCGCAAAGAGCGCAAAGGGTTTTCACAAAGGCTGTTCAATTTTTCATTGTTCATTCTTAATTATTCATTAAATAATTTGCTTTTCTCGCAAATTATTGTACACACACACACACACACACACACACACACACACACACACACACACACACACACACACACACCTGCGCGCGTGCGTATAATTTAATAGTATATTTTCTTATATTTTCCAAAAAGCTTGTTCCTGTTTTGCGGGGGCAAGCTTTTTTATTCCATTCCCTAAAAGCCTGTTTACAAAAGGGCGGGAGGTTCCAAAAACCGGTCGTAATACTACGCGAGGGGTTCGGGAAACTCCGAATGTACCCTGTTGTGTTACGGGGTCGTTTCGGGAGGTTCCGAAAGGCTCCCGCACCCCTACAGCAAGGTTTCGGAAAACTCCGAAAGGCCGCTGTAGAGCTTCGGCTTATTTTCGGGAATGCCCGACAGTTTCCTCAAGATTTTCCGCATAGTTTGCCTGTTTAATCAACCTAATTATAAATCAAAAAAAATCATGCCATGAAAATTACAAAAATTGACCAAAGCCGTTTCCGCAACAACGAACATTTCCAATTTCAAACCGAGTTCAAGGAATTGGTAGAAAAGTACAATGCCGCTACCTTGGGCATTCAAAGCCAGTTTGAAAAGTACCTGCCTGTTTATGTGCAGGAAGACGACTGCTTTAAGAAAAT
>JAVBMO010000194.1:0-8652 GCA_031552355.1 Bacteroidales bacterium
CAAGCATTCTTTAGTTCATCGTTAACGGTCTCTATTACAGATCGCTTTCTTAGTAACCTGAGTTCGAGATAAGAAATAATTATAATTTATTGATTTTTAAGCTTACTAAATCCTACGGATTTATATATTTATAGAAAAAGAAGGACAAAATGTCATATTCGACCCCGTTGGGGTCGAACAACATGGTGAATTCTCATTCATATAACTATACAATACCTTTGGCATTGATAATGAATGCATTTTATATCGAACTCAGGTTAGTAGCCAGAGACAAGTAAACAAGTGGTTGTTAAAGTCCTAATTAAAGAGCCCTCTGTGTAAAATTCAACAAAGGAAAATCGTGTAAATCAATCAGGTTTAAAATTTAAACAGTTCCTTACAGAAAAGAAAAAGGCGCAAGTAATCTATACCTGCGCCTTTTCTTATAATCAAAATATAAAATCTTATTTCAATGATTTTAATACCATATTGGCATTGGCATTTTCAGGGTCTAATTCCAATACTTTGTTCCAATATAGACGTGTGTTTTCCGTATCGTTTTTCAAATAGTAGAAATATCCCAAATAGCTGTATGATTCAATAAGGGCAGCATTGGTGGTTTTGGTTCCTTCCGTTTTTTCCGACAAAATTTCAATTGTTTTTTCGTAGAAAGGTTTTGCCAATCCAATTTCAGAATCGGGGTCCAATGCAGATTTTGTACGAGCTTTCCATAAGTATCCTGTATAACCTTCCGGAATACGGGCAATAATAACATCGAAAGCGCTATCAGCTTTGTGTAGATAAAAATCAGTAGCTTTCTTTATAAACAAGTTTTTGTTTTTCAGCAAAGAATCTGCTTGAACTTTGTTTTCGCTGATACTGTTTACAAAATCATTGTTTTGAAGGCTAAGGATAGCTGTTGTATCAGCGGCTGTACGAACATTTCCGGCACTGTAGTAGTAGCGTCCCAACTGGAAGAAATCCATAGCTTCAGCTTTTTCTCCTGCTTTTTCAATATATACGTTGTAATAATCTGCAGCTTTCCAGTTTTCTTTTTTTGATGAAGCTACAACGGCCATATCCTTATAATACTCAATGGCAGAAGGGTCAATTGTCAAAGCTTTTTGATATTGGGCAATGGCTTCGTCATATTGTTTGGCATCTTTCAAAATCAGGGCATACATGGCATAATCTTTTGCAAGATAGTCTTTGCCATTTTTCTTCATGCTGAAAAATTTTTGGGCATATTGCAATCCATTTGCATGATCTTGAGTATTTGCTGCTACATACATTTGCAAACGGTTTAAAACAAAATTGTCCGGTTCCATAGCAATGCCTTCTTTTACCATTTTGCCGGCTTCGTCGTATTGCTTGTTAAAATAAAGGGCGCTGGCATAGCGTGAAATATCTTCTGCACTGTAGTTTTTTGCTGCAAAAAAGGTTTTATAAGCTTCAATTGCATCGGGATAATATCCATTGCTGGTATAAATTTTCCCCAAATAACGATAGGTCAGTACATAATCTTTTTCAAGTTCTGCTAAAGTTTTTAACTTTTCTATAGCGCCTTTCCAGTTGTTATACTCATAAATTTCGGCTATTTTCAAATAAGAAAGGGGATAGTTGGGCGCAAAATAAATGGCCATGTCATATTTTCCGGCAGCAAGCCCAATTTCCTCAGCAGCTTTGTGTATGTCGCCTTGCAGTATATAGGCAGCAGGATTTTTTTTGTCGGCAGCCAAACATTCTTCGGCTATTTCAGCGGCTTTATTCTTTAAACCTATTTCGAGATATGCATAACCCGCAGCAATTTTGAAATCTAAATTACTATTGTTAGCCCTTACCAAAGTATTAAGAGTAGTTTCCACAGATTTTAGATTGGTTTTGTAATCCAATTTGGCAAGTCCTATTGGGCTTAAGAAATAAGATTGTCCTTTGGTATAATAAGATTTGGCAAGTTCTTTATTGCCTTGAGCAAAAGCAATTTCGCCTAAGTAATAATTGGCTTCGGCGGGTGATTGTGAAAGTTCTTTGTCAAAATATTTTTTTGCCAGAGTAAAGTCACCCATTCTGAAATAATCAATACCTATGTTATTCTGTGCTTTAGCAAAGCCAATTGTCAAAGCGAAAAGGGCAATCAGGAATTTTACTTTTTTCATTGTTGTTTACGTTTAAGTTTATATAAATTAATAAATATTTTATTCTTCTGAAAATTCGGTTTTTACATTAATAAGCCGAGTAGGGCGAGTAGCCGGAACAAGTCCCGCTTTCAAAATGATTCGTTGTCCACTGTCGCCGGCAACAAATGATACGAAACCGGCAGGCAGTCCGCCTCTAACATCGGAAATGATGGCATAAATATCCCGTATCAAAGGATATTGTTGTGTTCCTAAATAGGCTGGAACAGGTTGATAACTGTTATAGCTATTGGCATTTTCATTGAAACTAACATACATGACCTGTATGTTTTTGTCGAAATCCAACTGGCTGGAGTCGTTAGGATTACTAATCCAATTCACACCAATTACCCCCATAGCGTTGGCGTTTTTTGTAACATAATCAATTACAGCCGAATTGGTTGCTGCGGCCTGTAATTGTGTACTCATAGCTTTCCCTTTGCAAATGGAATCATTGATAAAGCGTACTGTACTTGAATTTTTACTGTCAAAGACCACTTGCAATGGACGCGAAATATTTTTGTTGCTTTGAAGCGTAATATCTTTCCAATCTGTAATTTCGCCTGTCATTATTTTTTGCAGAGTAGCAACACTTATAATGGTATCTGTATTGGCTTTATTAACAATAAGAGCAATGCCATCAATGGCAACTTTTTGAGAACGGGGTGTTCGTTTCAACTTTCGTATGCTATCTCTTTCCTGTTCAGTTAAGTCGCGAGCTGCAAAAATCAAACGAATACTGTCGGCAAGAAGCAATTTAAACGCTTCCGGTTCGCTTATATATACTGGTGTAATTTGTGCTTCGGGATTCAATCCTGTAAATACCGCCAATTCTTCTTGAATAATGGGTTCAAGGCATTCGTCGGCTGCAATAAAAGCCTGGCCACTTGTAGGAGTGTCGGTGCGTGTTACATTGGGGGTTCTGTTGCAGGCAAAAAATATCAATAATAAAGGCAGCAGAAAGCAAATTTTCATAGTTTTCATTTTCTTAAAACGTATTTATTAGCAGATAATTGCGCAATAAAGCTTATTTATTGTATTTCCAAATCCTGTATGCCCTAAAAATTCCATAGATAAAAAACATGACGGCAAAGAAAATGCGTAAGCCTTTATTAAAATTGAATATATTTGTGAAAGCCAATAGATAAGACATGCCAAAATAGATAATTAGCATGAATAGTGCAAAAATAATGCGAAAATTGAATTTTTTATTTTGCATGTTGTTTAGTTTAAGAAGCAAAATTAAAAAAAAAATCTTAGTTTAACAAAAAAGACTTGACAGATTAAATCCATCAAGTCTTTTTGTATTCTTTTCTATTTAAAAATTGTGAAAATTCTTAAAAGAAATTCGTTTTTACTATTTCAAAGTAAAGTTAATAGGCATGCTGAAATAAGTTGATACAGCTACACCATTTTGTTTACCGGGTATCCATTTAGGCATGCTTTTGATAACACGAGTAGCCTCTGCACTCAAAGAAGGGTGCGGACTTCTAAGGATTTGTACCTTATCCACCTCACCTTTGGAGTTTACTACAAATTTAACATAAACCTTTCCCGAAATACCTGCATTTTTTGCATCTTCAGGGTATTTAATGTTTTTGTAAAGATAAGCAAGTAACTCAGCATCGCCACCAGGAAAAACTGGCATTTGCTCTACTGCATCCCAAACTTTACCAGCAGGCTCTTCAACAATTTGTTTATGTTCTATCAAATCACCAGGATCCACAGCATTGGGATCATCGGTAGTTCCTTGATGGTCAATTTTTCCAATTTGTGTCTTAGATTCAGCTAAATCTGTTTGAGATTTCATATTATCCTCATCTGTCATATCTTTAGAATCTGTAATAACAGGAGGAGTAAACTTAATAGTACTTTTCAAAGGTGGTGGTGGAGTTTCAGTAGCAGGGAGTTGAGCTTGTTCATTTTTTGCTTGTTCTTCAAGTTCTTTCAATTCCGCCAATACGGTAGATTCCGTGAGCCCGTCAGATTTTGGTCTTGTGGCTTCTACCACAGTTTGAACCAAAGAAGGAAGAAAAGCAACGAAAACAATAAATGCGAGCATTGCAATAAGAGCAATAATATGCCTTTTGGAAGAATTTCTTCTTAATTGGTAGGCACCATATTTCTTATTTTTTTCTTCAAAAACAATATCACACCATTCCTGTGATGTCAAATTTACGTCTTTTGCCATTTTCTTGAATTTTTAATGTGATATATTACTGATTCTTAAATTGAGCTGCTTGTTGAGTCAAAGCACCTTTTTCCATGAAGTTTTGAATTAAAAAATAGTCTCCATCTGTCATATCCACAATGGCGTATTTGCCAATGCTGCATATTTGCATTTCATCCAAAACGTCAACAAGGTTTTTGTAGGTAGAGCCATCGGTAGGTTTTATAATAACAACGAGACCTTCTTTATCATCTTTAATTTCTTTCGATCTCTCAGTGAATTTTTCTTCCGATATTTTCTTTTTTTGTTTGTCCATCCGAAGCTGGATCATTTCTGCGACTGCTTTTCTATTTCTGTTTACCAACATAGCCCGAAGACCATCGGGTGCGAAATTGGTTTTTACCAAGGAAGTGTAATCATCATAATTGGGTTTTCCAAAATAATAATAAACAATATCGTTGTCGGCCAAAAGTACTGTAACGGTTTTGGCTTCATCAACTTTTGTTTTATCTTCCTGGGTAAGCTTCCCATCGTCTTTAGTTGGCACAACAAGGTCCATCATTTGAGGCTTGCTTAAGGTTGTACAGAACATGAAGAATGTAATCAGCAACATGTTCATATCAACCATTGGTGTAAAGTCCACCCGAAGACTAATCTTCTTGGGCTTGCCTTTTTTTTCTTCACCGCCTCCGGTATTTACTTCTGCCATTTTATTTGCTTTTAATATTTTAAACTGTTCAAATTTAGCGGATTTCCATTTTCAGGTAAGCCGCAATTAGGTTTTTAAAAACCTTCAGGCATTCCTCTTAATGTTGTTATCAAATTGAACCTGTTTTCTTTCAAATCTTGCAAGGTTTCAATAACATTTTTCACCATAGTGTAGGGGGTGCCTTGGTCTGCCTTTATCGCTATTTTCATATCCCTGTTTACCTCAGTAGCATGTTTCACCCATGTTTTCAACTGGTTGTTTGTACTGTCAGTGGGAATACCGCTTGTTTTCAAATAGGCATCTTGATCTGCTAAATCCAAATCCAAAAATTTGGGAAGTGCTCCAGCAGGAACCCCTATTGAAGGTTGGTTCACAAAAGATGCAATTTGTTTAGGCGTGAAAGTGATACCATAATCTTTGCCAACTAATTCTAATACAGCTTTTCTGTCGGCCGGCCTGTCAAGGTTTACATAGCATTGTCCGTTTGTTTTCACAAGAATCGTCATAAGATTGGATTCCGGAATTTTAATTTCTACTACGGATGCAGGTGTAATAACCCTGATAGGCTCTTTCGGAAGGAAAGTTGCCGTAAGCATAAAGAATGTCAGCAAAAGTACAGTAACGTCACTCATCGCGGTCATATCGATGAAGGGAGAGTGTTTTTTTCCTTTTCCTTTTTTAGACATAATTTTTATTTTAAAGTTTTTTACTTATTGAACTTACTTCTTAAAGAGATTTCTTATTTCTTTAAATCTCTTTTGGTGAAAGTTTGTCCAATGGCAAAACCTACTTCATCAACAAAATTTGTAAGTGTTTGAACTTGTCCTGAGAAAAAGCTATAACAAATAATAGCTAAAGCACCGGTGGCAATACCTGTAGCTGTATTCAAAAGAGCTTCAGAAATACCAATAGCAAGAGCTGTAGAGTCTGGTGCTCCTTCTTGACCCATAGCACCAAATGACTTGATCATACCTAATACCGTTCCTAACAGACCCATCAAGGTTCCCAATGTAGAAATGGTTGCAATTACAGACAAGTTTTGTTCCATTGCAGGAAGTTCCAATGTAGTAGCATCTTCAATTTCTTTGCTGATAAGAGCTGCTTTTTCATCGTTTGAAAGATTTGCTCTATCTACATCTTCATATCTTAATAAAGCAGAAACAAGAACGTTTGCTACACTACCTTGTTGTTTGTCGCAAAGTTTTTTAGCTTCTTCGATGTCACCTTTTTCTAATTTGGCTTTTACATTTTCTACAAAAGTAACTAGTTTGCCGGTTCCTCTAGCTTTGCGCAATGCGAAGAAACGCTCAACAGATAAAGCAATTACGGTTAATAAAAGGGTGATAACCATAGGGATTACAACACCACCTTGATACAATGTTCCAAACAAGTTTCCATTGATAGGATGTCCTTTTTCGTCAAAATTTGCAGGACTTCCGCAGATAATGAAAAAGAAACAGAATGCTACGATAGCACAACCAAGAATTACCCATCCGGAAGATAACCCATTAGATTTTTTTGCTTTTTTTTGTTTTTGAGTTTCCATACTTTTTGTCTTTTTTGTTTTGATTGATATTATTTTAACTTTAAATTGGATTTTGTTTGATCCGTTGATTTATTGATTTTAACGTCATAATCATGATTTTGGTATTTGCTGCATCATAGTAACATAGATTTTAATGCATAACTACATCATGATTTAGGAAAATTTTCGCAAAGATACAATTTTTTCTTACTTGGCAAAAGAAGAAAAAGAAAATTCTACACAGAAAATCTATAAATTAGTGAGAAACAGGGGCGATTTTAACGTATAAATAGTGTATAGTACTAAAATGTTAAATTTTAATACTTCTGACATTTCTCTTGTTAAAACGTTGCCGGAATTATATCTCCCGTATATGTTCCTTTGAATTTTTTGCCGTTGGAAAAAACAAGATTGATATTGCAGATATAGTTTCCATCTTTGATTTTAATTTCGAGTGTGCCTTTTTTGCAGTGTATAGGCGTTTTACCTATAACAAAGGCAGCGCTGATGGCTTCGCCCGGAAAAAATTCAGGGTCGTCTTCTTCCAAACAATTGTATTTCCCTTCGCTGATGTCTTCTGAGGGTAAATAAAAAACAATGTAATCTCTGTCTTTTTCTTCCCGATAATCGCATTTGGGGTGAGTTTCGCGGAAAATGAGTTTGTCGCCGTCTAAATGGGCAAAATTCAATTCGTAGGCATTATCCAACTTAAAACTTCCCCGTCCGGTTTCGCAACGGATGTCTTCTTTCTCTGCTACCGAATCGACAGCTTCTTCTTTTTGCTCAAATGTGGCAGAGCTAATGGCTTCTACTTCTGTTGTTTTGCTATTTTCTTGTGTGGGTGGTACTTCTTGGCTTTGTATTGCAGTATCTTCTTTTACAGGTTCTTCTATTTCAATAAAATGGACTATTTCTGCGGGTTTTTCCTCTGGTTTTGAAGGTGTTTCCTCTGTAGTTTCTTCTGCAACAGAACCTTTTAAAGGAATGGCGCCAACATAAGTTCCTGTCAGATTTTGATTGCCTTCTAATGTGGCCTTTATGGAAACTTCATAAATATTGTCTTTTTTCCGCGAAAGCGTAACAGTGCCCGATTCGCAATAGCCAAACATATAATCGTCTGCCAAACAAGTCATGCTGTTGAAATGCTTTTTGCGATCAATGCCGGCATCCTTAGAATAGAAGGTAAAAGTTTGTTTGGGTAAAGAAGTATCTATGGTAATGAAGCGTATTTCAAAGCGAACCGATGCCACACTGTTTTCGTTTTGAGGGTTTTTGTCAGTGATAATAAGACCCACCTCTTCTTCAAAATATCTTTCAAAATAAGCATGGTTTGCCTCAAATTTTTTCCCAAACAGGTTCAAAGAACCTTTGTCGCTCTGGGTTGATGTTTGTCCCCAAACGGAAATTGCTACTAAAAGAACAGATATGAATGCCGGTAGTTGTTTCATAACAAGTGATTTTTTGCAAAGATAAGAAGATTTAATTCACAGTTTTTAAAAGAAATTAGGGTAACCGTATTAAAATCGTTAAATATCCGATAATCAATCTGTTAAGAATAAAACTTACATATTGTAAATAATTGTAAATTAAAGATATACATATTTTAATGAGGGTGCCCTGAAAAAAAAAAATGTTTCAATGATAAAGCATAGAACTTACTTATGAATATCCATATTCGCTTATCTCTTGCCCACTAATTTCCTCGTTAATTAATCTACAACGAGAACCGAATACTAAATCCGCCACGGCTGTTTGAGGTAGGAATGGAGTTGGCGATAAATGGATTGATAATATTGGTATTGAAAAATACTTTTGCCGTAAGTTTTGACGACAAGGCGTATTCGGCGCTCAGGCCTATGGCCCAGTTGCTCGAACCTACAGAAACTTGGTTTTGCACCAGGTCTATTTTGCGCAAAACGGTTTTGTTCATATTGTAACTGATGTCGCCTTTCAAGATAATATCGCTTTTGAAGTCTTGTTTGCTGCCCAATGCTCTTACGCTGAATGCCACATCTTTGAAGCGGTAACCAAGCCCCACAACTACAGAATTTCTGGAAATATCGGTCAATTGGTTGTTTGAAAACGCCAAGGATAC